>DASYJJ010000285.1:0-15201 GCA_035996605.1 Rhodanobacteraceae bacterium | reverse complement strand
GTGCGCGTGATCGGATGCAACCCGCCGCGCTCGGCGCGACGGCCGGGCAGCGTGATGTCGATGCGCTCGGACGCGAGCCGCCGATCAAGCTCGACCTGCTCGAGCGTCGCCTTGCGCGCGGCGATCGCGTCGGCGATCGATTCCTTGGCGCGATTGACCTCGGCGCCGCGCACCTTGCGCTCGTCGGGCGGCAGCGCGCCGAGCGATTTCAGCGCGGCCGTGATCGCGCCGTTCTTGCCGAGCAGCGCGACGCGCAGTGCGTCGAGCGCTTCGAGCGAATCGGCGGCGCCGATGTCGTCGAGCGAGCGGGTGATTTCGGCGAGTGTGTTCATCGGATCCCGGAAACAAAAACGGGAAGGAAGCCGAGGCCTCCTTCCCGCGTATTCAAGCTATCGCAAGCGTCCGTCGAAGAACTTTGAGAACCGCGGCCATGGATGGCCGCTCTGGTTCTCGCGATCAGGACGATCGCAAAAACTTATGCCGCGAGACTGGCCTTCGCTTTGTCGGCCAGCGCGCCAAACGCCTTGATGTCGTGCACGGCGATGTCGGCGAGCACCTTGCGATCGACCGTGATCCCGGCCTTCTTGAGGCCGTTCATCAGGCGGCTGTAGCTCATGCCGTACTGGCGAGCGGCCGCATTGATGCGCACGATCCAGAGCGCGCGGAAATTGCGCTTCTTCTGCTTGCGGCCGATGTAGGCGTACTGCAGTGCCTTGGTGACCGCTTGCTTGGCGACGCGGTAAACCTTGCGACGCGCGTTGTAGTAACCCTTGGCCTTGCCGAGGAGTTTCTTGTGCCGACGGTGGGCGGTGACGCCACGTTTGACTCGTGCCATGGTCGTCTCCCCTTATGCGTACGGCAGCATGCGCGCGACGCGGCCAGCGTCTTCCTTGCGCACGTGGTTGGTGGCACGCAGACCGCGCTTACGCTTGGTCGCCTTCTTGGTAAGAATGTGGCTCTTGAACGCGTGTCCGCACTTGAACTTGCCGGACGCGGTCTTGCGGAACCGCTTGGCAGCGGCCCGGTTGGTTTTCATCTTGGGCATTGCCCTGCTCCTTAGGTGATTTTCGTTACTGGCGCGAGCGGCAACTTGCGTTGCTCTTTCCGTCCTGCTCGTTCCGGCGATGTATAAGCGGCCGCAAAGCGGCCTTCCTTCTATCTTCTCCCGCTCGCGGGAGAAGTGCCCCGAAGGGCGATGAGGGCGCTCTTGCGATGCATCTCATCGAATCTTTCGATACGACGCGGCGCTTCGCCCCCTCACCCTGCCCTCTCCTCCCACGATAAAGCCGTCGGTGGAGAGGGGAAAATCATCGCGTCGTGCGGGCAGTCGCCCGACGTCGCGATGCGAAACTCGAATTCTCTACTGCTTCTTCTTCGGCGCGACCATCATGACCATCAATCGCCCTTCCATGCGCGGATACTGCTCGATCACCGCTTCTTCAAGGATATCGGCCGCGATCTTCTTCACCATGGCGTCGCCGAGTTCCATGTGGGCCATTTCGCGTCCGCGAAACCGCACCGTAATCTTGACCTTGTCGCCTTCCTCCAGAAACCGGCGCAAATTGCGCAGCTTGATCGCGTAATCGCCGACGTCGGTGGTCGGACGGAACTTGAGTTCCTTGATTTCGACCTGCTTCGTCTTGCGCTTCGCCGCGTGCGCCTTTTTCTGTTGCTCGAATTTGAACTTGCCGAAATCCATGATGCGGCAGACCGGTGGGTCGCCGTTTGGCTGGATCTCGACCAGATCGAGGCCGGCTTCCTGAGCCATGGCCAGCGCTTCGTCGCGCGAGAGAATGCCTACCTGCTCTCCCTCCGCGCCGATCACGCGCACCCGCGGAACACGGATTTCCAGATTCCTGCGGTTCGTCTTGTTGTCGGTGGCGATACTTCATCCTCCCAAGGGGAAATCCTACCCGGCAGCGTGCGGATCAGGGCCGCGCGCCATCGGAATCCAATCGTTTCGCGAAATCGGCGATGGACATCGAACCCAAGTCCTCGCCCGTGCGAACACGCACGGCAACGGTCCCCGTCTCCTTTTCCCGATCGCCGACGACCAGGAGATAGGGCACCTTCTGCAACGTGTGTTCTCGGATTTTATAGCCGATCTTCTCGTTTCGCAAATCGGCGTCGACCCGGAACCCTTGCGCCACAAGGGCTTGCGCGACCTCGTTCACATAATCGGCCTGGGCGTCGGTGATGTTCATGACGACCGCCTGCACCGGGGCCAGCCAGGCCGGAAATGCACCCGCGTGGTGCTCGATGAGGATGCCGATAAAACGCTCCATCGAGCCTACGATGGCCCGGTGAAGCATGACCGGCACGTGGCGCTGGGAGTCCTCGCCGACGTATTCGGCGCCCAGGCGCTCCGGCATCGAGAAATCGACCTGCATCGTGCCGACCTGCCAGGCGCGCCCGATCGAGTCCTTCATGTGGTACTCGATCTTGGGCCCGTAGAAAGCGCCCTCGCCGGGCAGCTCGGCCCATTGGACGCCGCAGGCGCGCAACGCCGAGCGCAGGGCATTCTCGGCCTTGTCCCAGACCTCTTCCGAGCCGATCCGCGAATCGGGCCTGAGCGCGATCTTGAGGTCGATGTCCTCGAAGCCGAAATGCTTGTACACGGCCATCGCCTGCGCGTGGAACGCGACGACCTCGGGTTCCATCTGGTTCTCGGTGCAGAAGATATGGCCGTCGTCCTGCACGAACCCGCGTACGCGCAGCAGCCCATGCAGCGCGCCCGAAGGCTCGTTGCGCGTGCATGAGCCGAACTCGCCGTAGCGGATCGGCAGGTCGCGATAGCTGTGCAACCCGTGGTTGTAGATCTGGATGTGCCCGGGGCAATTCATCGGCTTCACCGCATAAGTCCGCTTCTCGGACTCGGTGAAGAACATGTTGTCCTTGTAATTGTCCCAATGTCCCGATTTCTGCCAGAGCGACACGTCGAGAATCGCAGGACAGCGCACTTCCTGATAACCGGACTTGCGATACACGCCGCGCATGTACTGCTCGACGACCTGCCAGATCGACCAGCCTTTCGGATGCCAGAACACGAGACCGGGCGCCTCGTCCTGCATGTGAAAAAGATCGAGCTGCTTGCCGAGTTTGCGGTGATCGCGTTTCTCGGCCTCTTCCATGCGCTGGATGTACGCGTCGAGCTGTTTCTTGTCGGCCCACGCGGTGCCATAGACGCGCTGCAGTTGCTCGTTCTTCGCATCGCCGCGCCAATAGGCTCCTGAAATGCGCGTCAGCTTGAACGCCTTGAGGAAACGCGTGTTCGGCACGTGCGGGCCGCGGCACATGTCGACGTATTCCTCGTGGTAGTACAGGCCCATCTGCTTCTCGTCGGGCATGTCCTCGATGAGGCGCAGCTTGTAGTCCTCGCCGCGCTTCTTGAACACCTCGATGACATCGGCGCGCGGCGTCATCTTCTTGACGACGTCGTAGTCCTTGTCGATGAGCTCGCGCATGCGCTTTTCTATCGCGGCGAGATCGTCCGGCGTGAACGGGCGTTCATACCAGATGTCGTAATAGAAACCGTCGTCGATGACCGGCCCGATCACCATCTTCGCGGTCGGATACAACTGCTTGACCGCATGGCCGACCAGATGCGCCGCCGAATGGCGGATGATCTCGACGCCTTCGGGATCCTTCGGCGTGATGATGCGCAAGCTCACATCGTGATCGATGCGATCGCTCGCATCCACGAGCTTGCCGTCGAGGGAACCCGCGACAGTTGCCTTGGCAAGTCCGGCGCCGATGGATGCTGCGACTTCGGCGACGGTGACGGGATGATCGAACGGCTTCTTGCTGCCGTCCGGTAGCGTGATGTTGATCATGGTGGCGATGACTTCTTGGAAGTGCGTTCTCGTACGCGCTCGATGCGCGAAGGGAGACTTGGACCCATTGGGGATTGCGCGCGCAATAAAAAAGGGCGCCGTGCGCCCTTCGCTGCGGGTGCCGGCGTCGAATCAGTGTGGGAACGCTCGCGTGCTCATGTCGCACTCTCGACCGGCGTTGACCGCGGGCCACCTTGTTTCTTGCGTTGCGGC
The DNA here is from genome assembly GCA_035996605.1 of Rhodanobacteraceae bacterium. GTDB lineage: Bacteria > Pseudomonadota > Gammaproteobacteria > Xanthomonadales > Rhodanobacteraceae > Dokdonella_A. Next base: position 11,155 of record DASYJJ010000285.1, on the reverse strand, counting down.
GGAACGTAATGCAGCGCAAACAGCGTGTCAACGCTGCCCGGAAGCCGCGTACCGGTGTCGAAGCCGGTACCGCCTAAACCCACGCTGACTTCAAACCTGCCTTGTTCATGCAAGGTCGGGGATACGGTTACTAGGGTTGCGCCGCGGTCGAACCGACTCGCGTCCGAAGGAGAGCTTCATCATGAAATCAATGCGCAACGTTGCCACTCTGGCCCTGTGCACGACGCTCGCGCTGGGCGCCGTGAGCCTGGGCTCCGTCGCTTTCGCGGCCGACGACATGCCGGCGAAATCCGACCAGCCGGTGACCGATACCTGGATCACCACGAAGGTGAAGAGCGAACTGGCGACCACCGACGGCGTGAAGAGCACCAAGATCAGCGTGACGACCAAGGACGGCATGGTGGCGCTGGTCGGCGTTCTCGCGACCAAGGATGCCGTCGACAAGGCGATTGCCGCGACCGAAGGCGTCAAGGGTGTCAAGCGCGTGGATTCGTCGGGCCTCAAGGTCAAGTAAATCCTGCGCGCAGATTCGCCCGCTTTGTTGCCAGCAGCCGGGCGGTGGCAATCCGGAAAGCGGCTTCGGCCGCTTTCCGGTTTTGCTTTCTCGACTTCGTTCACGACCGATCCAGCGGCGACGGCGCAAATTGCCGTCACCCGACCTTGGGGGATTTCACGATGACGACTTGTTCGAAGCTGGCCGTGACGATCGCCGCGACGCTTTTGGCTGCGTGCGCAACCGTTCAACAAGGCAGCGTGCGCTCATCCGGCGAAGGCGTGGATTCGACCGCTGCCTGGACGAGCCTGGACCAGGACAGCGACGGCGTGCTGTCGCTCGACGAGCTTGAGCAGGAGCGCGCGATGGGGTTGCTGCAGGACTTTCCCAACGCGGACACCGACCGCGATCATCGCGTTTCGAAGAGCGAATGGGACGCCTGGTGGCCACGCATGACCAATCATTATGTGCGCGACGGAAGCGGCGAGCAGCCCGCCTTCGAATCGGCTCGATAAAATCGGTTCGACAACCCGGCTCACAAAACCCGCCCGACAGCGGTTGCGTCCGCACACCGTGGGCGCGAGGCCTCCCACGCAGGCTGGCGCGCGGGATCGCTTGCGCTGCCGCCACAAATGAGAACCAGGTCACATCCAACAGGCTGATTCCACCCCAGTCAGCGGATTCCTTTGGCGGCAACCTGCCGTCGACCGCAAACGCAGCCTCGGCAAGCAGGTCGGATGCCGAGCACCCTGCGTGTAGGCGGTCGAATCAACCGGAGGATCTCAGAATGTCTGTGAAGAATGCCGCCGCCGACGTGCTCGCCGCTGTCAGCGTCATGACACACGCCCAGAGTGCCTGTGCTCGCCTCAATCCGTTGAATGCGCCGATGACGCTCCACCAACTCCAGCAACGCGCCGACATGATCGACAAGATCATCCGCGCACGCTCCAAGCTGCAGCAGCTGCGCAATCGCGCCGCCGCACTCGAAGACGCGCTGACGCGTTTCAAGGCGCGTCGCGAGGCGAAGTGCGCATGATTGCCGATCCCGAGCTCGACCGTCGCTACGGTTTGTCCGGTCCGCAGGCATTGGGTATTTTCATCGCCTGCGCGGTTTTCATGCTGGCGCTGGTTTCGATCCTGCCGGAGTCATGATCGCGAAGTGAGCAAGGACCTGCCGTCGCCGAATCGACGTCGGCAGGTCGATCAACGAGGCCTATGGCTTGCGCAGCGCGCTTTCGACATAGGTCGTTGGGCCGGCGCGGATTTGGCAGATAAACTCGCGCTCCAACGAGTTGTGCCGATCAGCGAGCTGGGCGTAATGCATCCTGCCGCTCTGGGCGAAATTCCTCACGCGAACGCGGCGCCATCCGGCTAACGTCGCTCTGTGCGTCGGTTGGCCGCACGCGCGCATGCGGCCGCAGCGCAAGAATCGCGCCGCCTCGATCCACAGGAAAGTCATTGATGAACCGCTGTTCCGCGCTGACCTTCGGGCTCATCGCGATCGCCATTCCGGCCACTTCGAGCGCCTGCTCGAGCTGCGGGTGCACGCTGAATTCGGATTGGGCGAGCCAGGGTTACGCCGTCGGTTCGGGATTCCGCGTCGATCTTCGCTACGACTATTTCAATCAATCGGACCTGCGGTCCGGAGCCGACAGCGTCGATCGCAGCACGCTCGAAATACCGAACGATCGGGAAATCCAGAACACCACGGTAAATCGCAACACGACGCTCGGAATCGATTACGCCCCGTCGCGCACGTGGGCCGTGAACGTGCAGCTTCCCTACTTCGATCGCTATCACAACACGATCGCCCCGGGCGACACGGAACTTTCCTATTCGCAATCGAACAGCATCGGCGACGTTCGCGTCACGGGCCGGTTCCAGGGATTCAGTCCCGACCTCAGCTCGGGCGTGCTTTTCGGTCTGAAATTCGCGACCGGAAAAACCGATGTGAATTTCTACGCCGGTCCGCAAGCGGGTCAGCCTCTGGATCGAGGATTGCAACCGGGGACCGGAACGACCGACGCGCTGCTCGGCGTCTACAACTTTGGCAACTGGACCGAGTCAATCGGCTATTTCGCGCAGGCAAGTGTCCAGCTGCCGCTGAATTCGAACGATGGATTCAAACCCGGCAACGGCTTCAACGCCACGGGCGGTTTGCGCTACAGCGGCTGGCAGATGTTCACGCCGCAGGTGCAAATCAACATCCGCGCCGAAAAACGCGAATCGGGCGTCAATGCGGATGTCGAAAACAGCGGCGCGACCCTCGCCTACTTCAGCCCCGGCTTCAGCGTGCGCTTCAATTCGCATTGGGACGGCTTCGGCTTCGTCCAGTTTCCGATCTATCAGCGCGTGAACGGATTTCAGCTCGAGCCCGAACGCCTGTTTTCGATCGGTCTGCAATATCGGATGTGATGCCTCCGCGCGATCGCCGTGCGACCATCGATCCATCCCGGCTGATTCTGTGAGTCGACTTGAATCTGGGCACGTGGGACGCTCGGAAGGTAGTTGACGCGCGCTTCACATGCGTAAAGCAACGGGTGACGTGCGCGAGATCCCACGACCCCTCGCGGAATGAATTGCCCCACGGACGCCGAGAAACGGCCAGAACGTCTCCGGTGCAGTGCGAGGCGAACGCACGGCGCTGTGGTCGCGCGTCGCCGCTCATCATCGGATACCGTCGACGCGCACACGCGGCCACTGAACCCGAACGGGAGGAAGCTGACAGCGAGTCGCGTGCTTCCGGTTGTCGTGGGTGCACTCCGGGAATGGCACGGTTTTCCGCCAATCTGCGTCTTTCACGAGTGGGGGAAAGATTCCCCCTTATCACCTCGAGGAGACACTGTATGAACCGCTTGACGTTGCGCGTCGCGATAGCCGCGGCGCTGGGGATGGGTGCAGCGCTGGCCCATGCGGACAGTTTCACCTACCACGGGACCCTGCAGGATGCAGGCAGGGCTGCAAATGGAACCTACGATATTGAGCTCGCGCTTTATTCCAAACAGAGCGGCGGGTCGATGCTTGCCGGCCCGGTAACCGTGCACGGCGTACCGGTCAGGAACGGCAGTTTCAGCACACTTGTCGATTTCGGACCGACGACTCCGACGACGTCCCAAGGTTGGGTGGACGTCAAAGTCAGAAGCGCGGGCGAGAACTCGTTCGTTGCGCTCGATACACGCTCGCCCGTCGAACCCGAGGGCGGTTGCCCAGGTTCATGGACGCTCGATGGCAACGCAGCGATTCCGTCCGGTAGCTATCTTGGCACGGCGGATGCGAACGACCTTGATCTCGACGTCAATGGCACGACGGTCGCGGCGTTCCACGCAACCGACAACTCGTTCAACACCTTCTACGCCAGCTCGATTTCGTTCTCGGATGGCGCGAGCGGCCAGTACTCACTGGCCGCCGGCTATCACGGCAGGACGAACTTCGAGGGCTCGTTCGACTGGGGTCCGGAATTCGGCACGCTGGGCCAGATTCCCGACACCGCCAACGAACAGTTCATCATCAACGCCCCGCACGGCGTAGGCATCAATACCGCCACTGCAGCCGACGGAACCCCACTGCGCGACGAGTTGACCATCGCGCCGTCTCCGGATCTGCCGGCAGCCAACGCCGACTTCACCATGTTGGGTGATCCGACCTTCAACTACAAAGGCTTCAATTTCAACACGCAGAGCAATGGCTTCTATCAGATGAACGGCTTGTATTTCGACGGCGTGACCCTGTTCTACGAATCGCTCATGCATGTCAACTACATACACAGCGGTGCCGGCTATGGGCTGTTTGACTTCAACGGCGCGAATGGCGGCAACCCGATTACCGTGGGTGTCGACTCGTCGAGCGGCAACGGCGCGTTTTTGAGCGCAGGCGGCGTCTGGACCAACGCATCGAGCCGCACGTTCAAGGAAGCATTCGCGGCGATCGATCCGGTGAACGTGCTTGAAAAGCTCGTTTCTCTGCCGGTGCAGAGCTGGTACTACAAGGGCAACCACGGCGATGGACAGCATGTCGGCCCAGTCGCTGAGGAATTCGCCAGTGCGTTCGGCCTTGGCAGCAACGAGAAGTACATTGGTACCGTGGATGAAAGCGGTATCGCGCTGGCCGCTATCCAGGGCCTCAACAAGAAGGTCGAAACCGAGAACGCGTCGTTGAAAGAGCAGAACTCCGACCTTCGCACCAAGCTCGACGCAGTCACGGAACGTCTGGACAGGCTCGAATCGCGCAAGGGAGAGTGACATGACAACGCTCTCTCCCGCGATCCGCAGCGGGCCTCTGCTGGCTGTCGCGATCGCCTTTGCGATCGCAACACCGGCGAGTGCCAGTAACGACGTGCATCACCACTTCAGCATCTACGGCAGTCTTACGCCGGCCACGACAGGCGCATCGAGCAGCGGTACGCTGCAGATGAAATCACACCTGTCGAGTGCGACCGCCACATCCACGGCGCAAACCGGGGGTGGGCTCGTTCTTAACGCCCAACTCGCCAACTCTCCGCTGGGCTGTGCCGGCGATACGATCTTCGAGGACGGATTCGATCCGTAGCAGATCGGTTACACGGGTGGGTCCGGCATTCGCCGGACCCACCATTTCCCTAGGTTTTCAGCACCAGCCGGACATTGCTCAACGCGCCGACACGTGACGCCGCGCGATGGGCGGCGGCGCCGCAATCGCCAGACGTGCGAGCAGATCCGTCGCGTACGGCGTGTGAGAAGCGCGCAGCGGCGCTTGAAGATCGTCGCGCAGCGCCCGCGCCTCCATGGTTTGGCCGGTGCCCTCCAGCGCATCGACCAGCGCGACCTTGATCTCCAGCACGCGCGGATCGGAAGGCGGTTCCAGCGGAACGCGGACGGCGAGTGCTTCGCGCAGCAGCGGTTCGGCCTGCGCATAGCGGTACTTTGCGATATCGACGCGCGCGAGCGCGAACAGCGGTATCGCCAGCATGTAATGCTGCGTCGGCAGAACTTTGCGCGCATGCGTTATCGATGCTTGCGCACTCGCCAGCGCAGCATCGGCATCGCCGGCGTCGAGCTCTGCCTCAGCGAGCTCGGCCGCGGCCACGAGGCGTCCGCGATCGGCCGCTCCGCTGCGGTTGAATACATCGTAAGCGGCGTTCAATTCGGTCAATGCTTCCGGAAGACGATGCTGCAGACGCAAGACGCGCCCGAGCTCAGTGCGCGTGTTGGCGACCGCGAGTGCGCCAGGTTCGCCATGTTCGAGCAGGATCGCGATCGCACCGCGCAGGTTCGCTTCGGCGTCGGCATAGTGGCCCTGCAACGCTTTGCTCGTTCCGAGTCCGCGCAGCGGCGGCACACTTTGAACACTGTTATGGCCGAGCGCGCCGTCACAGGCGGCGAGGGCTTTGCCGAACATGCCTTCGGCTTCCTGCAGACGCCCGAGGTCGCGAAGATCGCGGCCCGCCGCGCTGTAATAGGATCCGAAATCGCACGGATGCATCTGCGCCGAGGTCTTGGCGCGTTCTATCAGCGCGATCCGCTGGGGAAGCGATTCCGCCAGACGACCTTCGAGCTCGAGCGTCACCAGGAGATTGTGTTCGACGACCAGCGTATCGCGATGCAGCGGACCCACCGTCTGCATGCGGATGGCCAGCGATTGGCGCAATGCGCGCTCGGCACCGGCGAAATCACCCTTGTCGCTCAGCATGTTGCTCAGTTCGTTGAGCGCATGCGCGACATGAAAGCTGTTCTCGCCGAACACGGCGCGCCAGGCGTCGATGCCGTGCCCGAAAGCCGCTGTGGATTCCTCGTAGCGTCCGGCATTGGCGAGCACCGTGCCGAGCTCCACCCACTCCTCGGCCACCGATTCGTTGCGATCGCCGAGTGCGGCGACGTCGTCCTTCAATGCTCCTCGCAACAGCGTTTCGGCGGCGTTCCAGTCGCCTTTGCCGATCAGACAGTGAGCAAGGATATTGTGTGCTTTCGCACCAAGATCGGCCGCCGAGGGCATCGATTCCTGCAGCATCATCATTCCCTGCCGCACATGAGCCAGAGCAATGTCGTAAGCGCCGCTGTCGTCCTCGACGCCGGCAACGCCGATCAGCACGCGCGCCCTAACATCCTCGGGTATCGTCGTTTTCTCGCTTGCGGCCAATGCACCCTTCAACAATTCCTGCGCACGGTCGAAGTCACCGATCTGTTCATACAGATCGGCCAGCAGTGCCGATGCATCGGCTTCGAGCGCCTCATCGCGCGGGCCCTTGCCGATCTGCTGCTCGCCCTTCTCAAGCAGCTGATGTGCCGTGAGCGGCTTGCCTTGATTCGCGTCGGGCTCGGCCTGTTCGAACACGCCGACCAGGAACTGACGCACCGCCTCGGCGCGTTGGGTCTGCTGCTGCGCGAGCGCGGCCGCGACATGTGCGCGCCGGGCCTGGTCGCGTGCGCGCTGCGCCTGCAATAGTGTCGCGCCGAGCGCAGCGAACAACACGAGTGTGGCGACAATCACAGCGGCGGTGCCCACCCGATGGCGTCGTATGAATTTGCCGACGACATAGCGCGCGCTATCGCCCCGCGCCGTGATCGGCCGGCGATTCTGATAGTTCAAGAGATCGGCCGCGAGCGCCTCCACGGTCGCGTAGCGGCGCTCGGGTTCGCGGCGCAGCGCAGTCAGGACGATCAGGTCGAGATCGCCTTGCAGCATGCGCGCCGGCAACGGCGGCGCGCGCGTACGTCGGTTGGTGTCCTGCGCTCCCGCCGCGGCGCTCGGTGCGCTGCAGATTGGCCCGTCGATCAGGCGTGCCCACTCGATGGGCGTCGCGTTTTCGTCCATACGATACGGACGCGCGCCGCTCAGGAGTTCGTACAGGAGCACGCCGAGCGCGTAGATGTCCGCCGACGTCGTGACGGGTCCACCGCGCAGCTGCTCGGGCGCCGCATACGCCGGCGTGAACGCTTGCATGCGCGTCTGCGTATCCTCGCTGTTCGCAGGATTCAGCAGCGTGGCCACGCCGAAATCCAGCAACTTGAGCGATCCATCGGCCGTGACCAGCACGTTGGAAGGTTTGATATCGCGATGGATGACGAGGCGCCGGTGCGCGTACTGCACGGCATCGCAGATCTGGCCGAACAGGCGCAGGCGCGTCTTCGCATCGCAGTTCTGCTCCGTCACGTAATCGAGCAGAGGCCGACCGTCGACGTATTCCATCGCGAAGTACGGCCGTCCATCTTCGGCGATGCCGCCGTCGAGCAGGCGCGCGATGTTCGGGTGCTCGAGGCCGGCAAGGATCTGCCGCTCGCGCAGGAAACGTCGGCGCACGCCGGAACTGTCGCTGTCGGTACGGATCAGCTTCAGCGCTGCGCGCTGCTCGAACTGGCCGTCCGCGCGCGCGGCAAGATAAACGACGCCCATGCCGCCACGGCCGAGCTCGCGCAAGAGACGCCAGCGCCCGATCGAACGGCCTGCGATGTCCGCCCTGTCGGCGTCGGGATTCTCACGGTCCACCCACTCGGCGGCAACGCGCACCGGCGCATCGAGCAGCGTTTCCGCGTCGCGCTCGGACACGGCATCGAAACGCAGCAACGCTGCGATTTCTTCGCGCAGACCAGCGTCGTCCCCGCAGCCGCGATCGAGCGCGGCAGTGCGATCGGCCGCTGGCAGTTCGACGATCTCGTCGAACAGCGCGCTGATTCGTCGCCAGCGTTGCGCATCCATTGCAAATTAGACGGCTGCTGGACCGAGTGAAATGCGCTCGAGCAGAAACGCGCGCGCCTTGCGCCATTCGCGAAAAGCGGTGCGCGTGGAAACCCCGCGCAGCGCAGCGATGTCGGTCATCGGCAGCCCGGCGAATACGTGAAACTCGACCAGAGCGCCGAGATCCGGATCAATGCGCTCGAGCGCGTCGAGCGCGCCGTCGAGCGCGATCACGTCCGCCAGCGCACGGTTCGCTTCGGGCATGTCGTCGCAAAGTTCGGTCCAGGTGAAATCGCCGCCGCGCTTGCGAGCCTCCCGGCGCCGCGAGTAATCGACGAGAATCTGGCGCATCGCCCGCGCCGCCAGCGCGAAAAACTGCGCGCTCGTGGTCGCCGCGTCGACGTGCTCGCGAAGCTTGAGGTAGGTTTCGTGGACCAGCGCGGTCGTGTTCAGGGTCAAATCCCTGCCGACGGTTCGTCTTTCGCGCCGCGCCAGTCGATGCAGCTCGTCGTACACGCGCGCGAACAGCGCCGCATGCTCCGGTTGCGCAACGATTCCCTGCAAAGTGTCTTCGGAAAAGATCACGACGTCGTTGCTCCCCAACTCGCCGAGGCTCGACTTTAAGTGTATTGCCGGCGGGGTTCCACTATGCCCATCGCATTTACAAGGCGACCGGCTCGACATCGAACACGATGCCGCGCGTCGGTTGTCGGACGCCCGACCCTGTGCTACTTTGCGCGCCCTTCTCGGCCGCGGCCGATCGAAGCGGGCGGTTAGCTCAGCGGTAGAGCACTACCTTGACATGGTAGGGGTCATAGGTTCGATCCCTATACCGCCCACCACTAAATCAGTGGTTTACGTGAAGCCGGCCGAGCGCCGGCTTTTTCGTGGCAACGCGAGCAAGAGCAGGCCGCACTCCGGCGTGCGAGGCCACTATCCGATGAGACCCTGCTCCCGGATCCGATGGATCTCGTCGCGCACCCGCGCTGCGTCCTCGAATTCCAGATCGTGCGCGTGCTTGTACATCTGCGCTTCGAGTTTGCGGATCGTCGTGGCGATCTGTTCAGGCGTCAGTGTCCGGTAGTCCGCGACCGTTTCGGCCACTCTTCGTCCACTGGCCGAGCCGCGGCCGCGGCCGCGCGTGCGATCGCCATCGGCTTCGGCGCGTGCGCCTTCCATGATGTCGGTGATTTTCTTGACGACGGATTTCGGGGTAATCCCATGCGCGAGGTTGTATTCGACCTGTTTGCCGCGCCGGCGATCCGTCTCGTCGATCGCCGCGCGCATCGACTTCGTCATGCGATCGGCGTAGAGGATCGCCTTGCCGCGAAGATTGCGCGCGGCGCGGCCGATCGTCTGGATCAGCGAGCCCGCCGAGCGCAGATAGCCTTCCTTGTCGGCATCGAGGATCGCGACCAGCGAAACCTCCGGCATGTCCAAACCTTCGCGCAATAGATTGATACCGACCAGCACGTCGAATTTGCCGAGGCGCAGGTCGCGGATGATCTCCACACGCTCGACCGTCTCGATGTCCGAATGCAGGTAGCGCACGCGTACGCCGTGTTCCTCGAGATATTCGGTGAGATTCTCGGCCATGCGCTTGGTCAGCGTGGTCACCAGCACGCGATCGCCGATTCCGACTCGCTCGTGGATCTCGGAAAGAAGATCGTCGACCTGCGTTCGCACCGGGCGCACTTCGACTTCCGGATCGACAAGACCCGTCGGCCGCACGACAAGCTCGGTCACGTTGCCGGTCGATTTCCCCAGCTCGTACGGCCCCGGCGTCGCCGACACGAATACCGTGCGCGGCGCGCGGCCCTCCCACTCCTCGAACTTGAGCGGACGGTTGTCGAGCGCGGACGGCAGTCGAAATCCGAACTCGACGAGCGTCTCCTTGCGCGAACGATCGCCTTTGTACATCGCGCCGAGCTGCGGAATCGTCACGTGCGATTCGTCGACGACGAGCAACGCATCCGGCGGCAGGTAGTCGAACAGCGTCGGCGGCGGTTCGCCGGGTGTGCGGCGCGTCAGATGCCGCGAATAGTTCTCGATGCCGTTGCAGTAACCGATTTCCGCCATCATCTCGATGTCGAACTGCGTGCGCTGCTGCAACCGCTGCGCCTCGACCAGCTTGTTCGCCTTGTAAAGATATTCGAGACGCTCCTTGAGCTCGACCTTGATCGTCTCGATCGCGTTCAGCACGCTGTCGCGCGTGGTCGCGTAGTGCGTTTTCGGATACACCGTATAACGCGGCACCTTGCGCATCACCTCGCCCGTCAGCGGATCGAAAATCGCGAGGTTCTCGATGTCGCCGTCGAAAAGCTCGATGCGCAAAGCCTCGCTCTCCGATTCCGCCGGAAACACATCGATGACTTCGCCGCGCACCCGATAGCTGCCGCGGCGAAGCTCATAGTCGCCGCGTGTGTACTGAAGCTCCGTCAGGTGCCGGATCAGCGCGCGCTGATCGGTGTGCTCGCCGCGCATCAGGTGCATGCGCATCTTCAGGTAATCGTCCGGATCACCGAGGCCATAGATCGCCGAGACCGTCGCCACGATCACCGCATCGGCGCGCGACAACAGCGCCTTCGTCGCAGACAAGCGCATCTGTTCGATATGCTCGTTGATCGACGCGTCTTTTTCGATGTAGGTGTCGCTCGAAGGAACGTAGGCTTCGGGCTGGTAGTAGTCGTAGTAGCTGACGAAATACTCGACCGCGTTGTTCGGAAAGAATTCCTTGAACTCGCCGTAGAGCTGCGCTGCAAGCGTCTTGTTCGGCGCGAGCACCAGCGTCGGCTTCTGGATTCTCTCGATGACATTCGCCATCGTGTAGGTCTTTCCAGAACCGGTGACGCCGAGCAGCGTCTGCTGAGCGAGCCCGGCTTCGAAGTTCTGCGTGAGGCGCGTTATCGCTTCCGGCTGATCGCCGGCGGGCTCGTACGGTGCGACAAGTTGGAATCGATCGGTCATGCGTTTTCCGCCGGCAAGTCGAGAAGTATAAGGTCCATCGGTGAACGG
>DASYJJ010000284.1:0-5933 GCA_035996605.1 Rhodanobacteraceae bacterium | reverse complement strand
GAAATCTGAAACTGGAGAACTGAAACTGGAAATCTGAAACCGGCGATCTGAAATCGCGGCCGGAATGGGTGAGGCTGATATCGGCGTGCTTTCTGCGGCGTCCGTGCCCGATCCCGCTAGCTCTTTTCCGCTTCTTCGGGGGTCAAGGTGCGCAGCGAAAGCGCGTGGATCGCGCCGCCCATCAGCTCGCCGAGCGTCGCATAAACCATTCGATGCCGCGCCAGTGGCAGCTTGCCCGTAAAGGCAGGACTGATCACCAATGCCTCGAAATGTACGCCATCGGGACCGCGAACCTCGACTTTCGCGTCCGGCAGGCCCCGCTGGATCAGATCTTGTACGGTCGTTGTGTCCATTTGCTGCGTATATGGGGGCGCTTGCCGGCAATCACGCAGCCCAGGCCGAGCTGCGACGCTCTTGCCACCCGGGCCGTCCAGAGCGAAACCTAGGGCTAACCGTTACAATGGGGCGGCGAATGGTACTCAAAATCCTGCGGCACAGAAATCAAGAGTTCTCCGATCTTGCGCTTTCGTACCCTTTTCCAGGTGAATGTACCGTCCCGATGAACGCCCAGATGCAAACCACTTCGTTGCCGTTTGGCAATCCTGCTGCGGACGGTACCGTGCTCGACGGAGCGCAGCTCGTGCGCAGCGCGCGGGCGGTCATTGCGACCGAGGCCCGCGCGATCGAAGTCTTGCACGACCGCATCGACAGCCGCTTCCTGCGCGCCTGCCAGCTCATGTTCGAGTGCGCCGGCCGCGTGGTCGTTTCCGGCATGGGCAAGTCGGGTCACATCGCGCGCAAGATCGCAGCGACGCTGGCGTCGACCGGCACGCCGTCGTTCTTCGTGCATCCGGGCGAAGCGAGCCACGGCGATCTCGGCATGATCACGCAGAAAGATGTCGTGCTCGCGCTTTCCAATTCCGGCGAGACCGATGAGCTTCTGACCATCCTGCCGCTGATCAAGCGCCAGGGCATTCCGCTGATCGTGATGAGCGGCAACAACGAATCCTCGCTGGCACGCCTCGCCGACGTTCACCTTGACACCAGCGTGCCGGCCGAAGCCTGCCCGCTCGGTCTCGCGCCGACCGCGAGCACGACCGCTGCACTGGTCATGGGCGATGCGCTCGCGATCGCGCTGCTCGAAGCGCGCGGGTTCACCGACGAGGATTTCGCGCGCTCGCATCCGGCCGGCAGCCTCGGCCGCCAGCTGTTGCTGAAGATCAACGATGTGATGCACGTCGGCGACCAGGTCCCGAGCGTAAGCCCCGATGCATCGCTCACCGAGGCGCTGGTGGAGATGACGCGCAAGGGTCTTGGCATGACGGCGATCGTCGACGAGCAGTATCACCTGCTGGGCGTCTTCACCGACGGCGATTTGCGCCGCGCGGTGGACGATGACGACATTGATCTGCGCGCGACGCCGGTCACGCACCTGATGACGGCGCGGCCAAAAACCATCTCCGGCGACAAACTCGCGATCGAAGCAGCGCGGTTGATGGAAGCGCACAAGATTCATGCGCTGCTGGTCGTCGACGAAGAAAATCACGTCGTCGGCGCGCTCAACATTCACGACTTGCTGCGGGCGCGTGTGGTTTGAGAGCCGGGATTCGGGATCTGGAATTCGGGATGAACAGCGCTGTCGGCACGTTCCAGTAGATTCGCATCCCAAATCTCGAATCCCGAATCCCGGCTTTTCCCAACCGTGCTGCCATCCGACCTCCCCAACGACATCCGTGACCGCGCCGCGCGCATCAAGCTCGCCGTGTTCGATGTCGATGGCGTGCTCACCGACGGGCGCCTGATCTACGCCGAAGACGGTCACGAGCTCAAAGCGTTCCACGTGCACGATGGGCTCGGCCTGAAACGCCTGCTCGCCAATCACATCGAAGTCGCGGTGATCACGGCGCGCATGAGCATGATCGTCACCGAACGCATGGCCGATCTTGGCGTCGCCCACGTCTATCAGGGCCAGGACGACAAATTGGCCTGCTTCGAGCAGCTGTTGCACGCGTTGAAGCTCGAACCCGAAGAAGTCGCGTACACCGGCGATGATCTGCCCGATCTCGCCGTCATGCAGCGCGCCGGTTTCGCCGTCGCAGTCGCCAATGCGCATCCGTGGGTGCGCGAGCGGGCGCACTGGCGCACACGCCTCGCCGGCGGCGCAGGCGCAGTGCGCGAAGTCTGCGACCTGATCCTGGCCGCGCAAGGCAAGGCCGAGGCCGAACTCGCAGCGTTCACCCGATGACCGATCGTCGCCTCTGGCTGGTCGCGGCGCTGCTCGCGCTCGCCGGCGTCGCGCTCAATGTCGTGTACTGGATCACGCGCCAGCCGACCAACGAGCAGACCTACGCCGGGCCGCCGCGCTCGGACTACACGCTGACCGATTTCACGCTCAACGCGCTCGACGCCGAGGGCAAGCTTTCATTCCAGACCGTCGGCCCGTTTCTCGCACGCCGCGGCGACGACGGCTCGATCTTCGTGACGACGCCCGACTACATCATCTACGACGGCAGCGAGCACCAGTGGAAAGGCAAGTCCGATTCGGCCTGGGTCAACAAGGAAGGCACGATCATGCGTCTGGACGGCCACGTCGAGATGCATCGCCTGGAAGACAAGGGCGTGCAACCGGTCGACGTGGTCACACGCGATCTCACGACCTGGCCCAAAGACAAGAAAATGGAGACCTCGGCGCCGGCAACGATCACCCAGCCCGGCTCTATACTGCGCGGTGTTGGCATGCGCGGCGATCTCAATACCAAGGTCCTGGAGCTCCTTTCCGATGTCCACGCAACGATCGAACCGAAAGACAAACGCAAGGCGGCCCAGCAATAGTGTCGTGTGCACGTTGGCGCTCGGTGCCGCGGTGCTCGCCGCCGCGCCGCTCGCTGCGTTCGCGCTCAGCACCGACAAGCAGCAGAACATGCTGATCAATTCCGACTACGCGAAGATCGTGCAGAACAAGGACAGCAATTCGCCGGGCGTCACCTATCTCAACGGCAGCGTGACGATGGACCAGGGCACCACCAAAGCGCGCGGCGACGAAGCGACGGTCTATCAGCATCCGGGCGACGCGAAGGATGCCCAGGGCAAGGACATCTCCGGCGACATCCAGCGCGTGGTCCTGATCGGCAAGAAGACTCAGGCGCACATGGAACAGCAGCAGGACGCCGGTGGCCTGATGACCGCCAACTCCGACAAGATCGACTACAACGCCGACACCACGGTTGCGGTGCTCACCGGCAATGTCGTGGTCGTGCAGCCCGGGCGTGGCACGTTCAAGGGCGCGTACATGACCTACAACACCAACACCGGCGAGATGGAAAGCGGCGACAAGGCCAGCGCCGGCCAGCGCGTGCAGATGGTCATCGAGCCGAAGAACAAGGCCGCCGCGCCAACGACCGATAAAACCGCAACGAAGCCCGCCGCAACCCCGCCAAAACCCGCGGACAGCGAAAAGCACTGATGCTGAGCGCCACGGGTCTGCAGAAGAGCTTTCGCGGCCGCACGGTCGTGCGCGGCTTCGAATTCACCCTCGACAAGGGCGAAATCGTCGGCCTGCTCGGCCCGAACGGCGCCGGCAAGACCACCTGTTTCTACATGATCGTCGGCCTGATTGCGGCGGACGCCGGCAGCATCCGCATCGACGAGCGCGACGTCACCGAGCTCCCGATGCACGTGCGTGCGCGGCTCGGCGTTGGCTACCTGCCACAGGAACCTTCGGTGTTCCGCAGGCTCAGCGTCGCCGACAACATTCTCGCGATCCTGGAGCTTCGCGACGATCTCGACGGAGCCGGCCGCACCGCCGAGCTCGAAGGCCTGCTCGACGATCTGCAGATCGGCCACATCGCCGACCAACGCGGCGTGAGTCTTTCCGGCGGCGAGCGTCGCCGAGTCGAGATTGCGCGCGCGCTGGCGGCCCGGCCGCGCTTCATGCTGCTCGACGAGCCTTTTGCCGGCATCGATCCGATATCGGTCGTCGACATCCAGCGCATCGTGCTGCAGCTGAAATCGCGTGGGATCGGCATCCTCATCACCGATCACAACGTGCGCGAGACGCTCGGCATCTGCGAGCGCGCGTACATTATGAACGAAGGGTCCGTCCTGGCTCAGGGCGCGCCGGCGGAAATCCTCGCCAACGAGCAGGTTCGCGAGGTGTATCTCGGCCGCGAGTTCCGCATGTAACCCCGCTACAGCGGCTTGGCGGGTTGGGCAATCCCAACAGCCTCCCCCTCCTTTTCCGTGACGTCAAGCCTGCCCGGCGCCGTTGATTTGGCGCTAGGATGGGCCATCGAGGGGGACTTGGCACGATTTGGGCATGAAACCGGCGCTCCAAATACGTCTGAACCAGACGCTGGCGTTGACGCCGCAGCTGCAACAGGCGATCCGGCTGCTCCAGCTCTCGAGCATGGAGCTCGAACTCGAGCTCAATACGGCCATCGAATCCAATCCTTTGCTGGAATTGGAGGGCGACGGCGTCGAAGGCGAAGCCGACTCGACGGATGCGGACGGACTCGACGGCGCCGAGGAAGCGCCGGCCGAAGCCGCCGAATCCACCAACGATGCCGACGAAGGCCCGCTCGATCTCGCGCTCGAACGCTCCGACTACCGCGGCAACACCCCGGACGAGGACGGCCTGGAATCTCAGGATGCCGAAGTCGAGGACCTGCGCGATCACCTCCTCTGGCAGTTGAATCTGCCGCCGTTGTCCGGCCGCGATCGCGCGATCGCGGCGACGCTGATCGAGGCCATTGACGACGACGGCTATCTCACCGAATCCGACGAGGCGCTGCGATCGAGCTTCGCGTCGCTCTACACTGTGACCCCCGAGCAAATCGAATCCGTGCGCCATCGCGTGCAGCGCTTCGATCCGGTGGGCGTCGCCAGCCGTTCGCTGAAGGATTGCCTTGGCGTGCAGCTGGACACGCTCGATGCTTCGACACCGGCGCTTGCGCTCGCGCGAACGATCGTCAGCGATCATCTCGAAGCGCTCGCGCGGCAGGACCGCAACCGCCTGTGCCAGCGCGTGCACGCGAGCGAAGAAGAATTCGAAAGCGCCGTCGCGCTGATCCGATCGTTGTCGCCCAAACCCGGCGTCGGCTTTTCGAACACCGCGGCCGAATACGTTGCGCCGGATGCTTATGCGCGCAAGATTGGTGGGCGCTGGAACGTGGTGCTTGCCCCCGGCTGCCAACCGCGGCTTGGCATCAACGAGCACTACGCAAGCCTGATCGCCAAAGCGCGGCGCGAAGATGCGCACTATCTGCGCGGCCAACTGCAGGAAGCGCGCTGGCTGATCAAGAGTCTGAAGACGCGCGCTGAAACGATGCTCAAGGTTGCCACTTCGATCGTTCGTGCACAGGAAGCCTTCCTCGAATTCGGCGCCGAGGCAATGCGTCCGCTGGTACTCAAAGACGTAGCCGAAGAAATCGGCATGCACGAATCGACCGTGAGCCGCGTAACAACGCGCAAGTTTCTGCACACGCCGCGCGGCACGTTCGAGTTCAAGTATTTCTTTTCCAGCGGCGTTTCGACCGTCGACGGCGGTGCGGCGTCGGCGACGGCCATCCAGGCAATGATCCGCAAGCTCATCGGCGACGAGCAACCGGCGCGACCGATGTCGGATCAGGCACTCGCGGCCGAGCTGAACAAGCGCGGCATCAGTGTCGCGCGCCGAACGGTCGCCAAATATCGCGAAGCCATGAACATTCCATCGTCGAACGACCGCAGCCGGCTGGGTTGAGGATCACATGCGCTGTCGCGGGCTCCGGCAAGCACGCTTTCTTCCTGCTCAGGAACCGTTCCGGCGCGGAGCGGTCTCATTGAATACGAGTCACGAGCCGCGCACTACGCGCGCGTCAACTCCCACCCGTACGGAGGATTCCGCCACCCCCTGATCCGTCGACCCGGCGCGAGTCGGGATCCAGCGCTTTCGC
>DASYJJ010000283.1:0-6308 GCA_035996605.1 Rhodanobacteraceae bacterium | reverse complement strand
TCAACAGCTGGGGCTCCCGACCATGAGTAAGCGCGGAATCTTCGCGACCATCTCGATCGCTCAGTTGTCGAAGGATCGTGAAGGAGCCTCGCTCCAACGCACGCTGGGCCCCGGCGCACTGATCGCGATCGGCATCGGCGGCATCATCGGCGTTGGCGTCTTCGTGCTGGCCGGGCAACAGGCCGCGGTCAACGCGGGGCCTGCGGTGGCGCTTTCGTTCCTGATCGCCGGCGTCGCGAGCGCGGCGGCGGCGCTGTGCTATGCCGAATTCGCCGGCCTGATTCCCGTCACCGGCAGCGCATACACATACGGTTATGCGGTGCTGGGCGAATTCGTGGCGTGGCTGATCGGTTGGGACCTGCTGCTCGAATACGCGCTCATCGTTGCGGTCGTCGCGATCGGCTGGTCCGGTTATTTGCAGTCGCTGCTCGACGCAGGCGGGCTGCATCTGCCGGTATGGGCGCGCGGCGCGATAGGTACTGGTGACGGGCGCGTGTTCAACGTGATCGCCGCGTTGGCAACGCTCGCGGTGGCGGCGCTCCTGGTGATGCGCACGGAATTTGGCGCGCGTCTCAATACGTTGATCGTCGCGATCAAAGTGTTCGCGATCGTGCTGGTCATCGGCGTCGGCATCTTCTACATCAACCCGGCGAACTGGCATCCGTTCATTCCGGAACGCGTCGTTGGTCCGGACGGCGTTGGTCATTTCGGCTTCAAGGGCGTAGCGACCGCAGCGGCGGTGGTGTTCTTCGCAGTGTTCGGCTACGACACGCTGACGACCGCAGCCGAGGAAGCGAAAAATCCGCAGCGCGATCTGCCGCGCGCAGTGCTGCTGTCGCTCGGCGTATCGATGGCGTTCTATCTCGCAGTTTCGATGGTGCTGACCGGCATGGTGCCGTACGCGAACCTCAACACCGACGCGCCGGTCGCGGACGCGTTCAAGAGCGTCGGACTCAACTGGATCTCCGCGGCGATCTCGATTTCGGCCGTGATTGGCATCGCAAGCGTGCTCTTCGCCTTCATGCTCGGCGCAGCGCGCATCTGGTTCGCGCTGTCACGCGACGGGCTTCTGCCGCGCTGGTTCGCGAAAGTGCATCCCGCTTACGGGACGCCGCATCGGCCGACGATCGCGCTCGGCGTGTTCACGGCGCTGGTCGCGGGATTTTTTCCGCTCGGCGAGGTTGCCAAGCTGGTCAACATCGGTGTGCTCTCGGCGTTCATCGTGATCTGCTCGTCGGTCATCCTGCTGCGCATCCGCAAGCCCGAATTGCCGCGTGCATTCCGAACGCCGTGGGTGCCGCTCGTGCCGCTGGTCGGAATCGGGTTTTCGCTGTGGCTGCTTTCCGAGCTCGCGCTGGTGACCTGGATGGTGTTCGTGATCTGGCTCTGCATCGGCCTTGTGATCTATTTCGGCTATGGCATTCGGCACAGCACGCTGGCGGGAAGCGGGCCGGGGTAGAGACGTCGTCGACGGAGATCGCCGCGCAAATCGACGCGGATTGGGCGGGCGCGAAGTACGTCCCAGCGGCGCGATGTGATCCGGCGGGCGCGATCCGTGCGAAAATCCGCAGCACGCGCTCGTAGCTCAGCTGGATAGAGTACAGCCCTCCGAAGGCTGGGGTCGTGGGTTCGAATCCCTCCGAGCGCGCCATCTCCGTATAATCGCCGTCTTTCCGCGGCCGGCTCGCTGCCGGTGGATCGCAGGGGTGTTTTCGTGAGCAATCCAGTTACCAATACCGACCGAATCTTCCTCAAGCATTTCGCGATGCTGATCGGGTTTCTGGTCGTGGTCGCGCTGGTCCTGATGGTGCTTGGCGCGCACATCTACGCGAATCATCCGCCAGAAGAGCGGCCCGACAGTGCCGCCGCGACGGACCAACGCATCGCGCCGGTCGGCGCGGCGTACGCGGGCGACACCGGCCGCGCGGCAATGGCCGCGGCGCAGGAAGCCGCCAAGGCCGCTGCGGCTTCACAGGTTGCGTATGGCGGCACGACCGACGGCAAGACCATCTTCGGCAACCTCTGCCATAGCTGCCATGAAACCGGTGCCGGCGGCGCGCCGAAGCTCACCGACAAGGGCGCCTGGGCTCCGCGCGTAGCCGAAGGCCTCGACACGCTCATCAAGCACGCGACCGAAGGCTACACCGGCAAGAGCGGCGTGATGCCGGCGAAGGGCGGCAATCCGGCGCTGAACGACGAGCAGATCAAGGCGACCGTGAGCTGGATGCTTGATCAGGTGAAATGACTCGATCCCACACGATCGAAAAGACGCCGCCTCCGGGCGGCGTTTTCGTTTGGAGTGCTCGTCCGCCGCACTACGAACGACGATCGATTTGCATGCGGGCGAACGCGTGCAACTGCGGAAAGAATCGATCGAATCGCGCCTGCAACTCCGCATCGAGCGCAACCAGCACGGGCAACGCATCTCTCAGCGGATTCGGACGCGTCAGTCGCGACGAAATGCCGCCGAGCGCCTCGCCGATCACTGGCGTGTCTCGGTATGCCGCCGGCAGATCGTGCGCGTGAAGATACGCAACGAAGCCATGCATGCGCGCGGGGACGAGAGTGCGCCTGGAGTCGAGCAGGCTTCGCACGCGGCGCGAAAAATCATCGAGCGCGCCGTCGCCGTAATGTCTCCATTCGCGCGCCAGCAGATGATCGAACCACATGTCCAGCATGATGCCCGCGTAGCGCCGAAACGGCGGCTCGAAAAGCGGCCGAGCAGCGGCGATTTCCGGATGAGCATCGGTGTAGGTATCGATCGCGCGATGCAGCACGATTCCCTCTCGCACGCCTGAGGGCAGCGCCGGATCGATCGCGCCGCGCACGAAGTCGCCGATGAGGCTGCCGAATATCCGGTCGTCGTCCGGCGCGGCGAGCAGGGCGTGCGCAAGGATGTTCATCGAACTCGGGCGTCCGCGGTCGGCGGGACGTCCACGCTATCATTGTCGCAATGAAAGCACGCAACACATCCCACGCACCCGCGTTCCCGACGACGCCGGCAAATCTCGTCGTGCCGGGTCCGGCGGGTGCGATCGAAATCGCCTGTGGCGTGCCCGAAGACGGCGCGCGCGACGGTGTCGCGATCATCTGCCATCCGCATCCCCTGCAGGGCGGCACGATGTTCAACAAGGTCGTGACGACGCTGGATCGTGGTCTCGGCGAGATCGGCCTTGCGACCGTGCGCTTCAACTTTCGCGGTGTCGGAAAATCCGAAGGCGAGCACGACGAAGGACGCGGCGAAGCCGAAGATCTCGTTGCGGTTGCAGAATGGGTGCGTCGCGAGAAGCCGAACTCGCGGTTGTGGCTCGCCGGTTTCTCGTTCGGCGCCTACGTGACGTTGCGCGCCGCATCGCGTCTTGCGCCAGCGCAGGTGATCCTGATCGCGCCGCCGGTCGGACGCTGGGATTTCAGCGCCATCGAATGGCCGCAGTGTCCGGTGCTGATCGTGCAGGGCGATGACGACGACGTGGTCGACGCCGCAGCCGTTGTCGCCTGGGCCGAAGCGCAAACGCCGCCGCCAACCTTGTTGCGCATGCCCGAGACCGGCCATTTTTTCCATCGGCGGCTGATCGATTTGCGCGGCGCGGTTCGCAACGCGGTGCGCGACAATCTTCCGCCGCTCAGCGCGGGCTCGTGAGCGAGCGCGCATCAGCTTCCGTGCGTTCGCCCGGCGAGCGCTACGACGCCGGCGTCGCTGCCGGCGAATGGCAGGACGATCCGGCGCAGCGCGTCGCGCTGTCCGAACTCGATCGACTGTGGAACGAGCTCATCTCGCGTCCCGCATCTTCGTTGTGGCGGCGTCTACGCGGACACGCGAGCGCGGTTCGCGGCATTTATCTGTTTGGGCCTGTCGGCCGCGGCAAGACATTCCTCTGCGACCTCTTCTACGACGCGCTGCCTTCGCAGGCGAAACGACGCGTGCATTTTCATCGCTTCATGCAAGACGTACACACGGCGCTGCGCAGTCTGCCCGGACGCGCGAATCCGCTGGATGAGGTTGCCTCGCGCATCGCCGCGGATGTGAATGTGCTGGTGCTGGACGAATTTTTCGTCGGCGACATCGGCGATGCGATGATCCTCGGCAATCTCTTGCGCGCGCTTTTCGAACGCGGCGCGGTGCTGGTGACGACATCGAACACCGCTCCTGCGGACTTGTACAAGGACGGCCTTCAGCGCGAGCGTTTCCTGCCGGCGATCGAATTGATCGAACGGCGTTGTGCGATCGTTCCGCTCGACTCGCCGCACGACTGGCGTCTTCGCGCGCTGAAGCAGGCGCCGGTTTATTACACGCCGCCCGGCGCCGAGGCGGATCGGGCGATGCGCGCGATCTTCAACCGCGTCGCACGCAGCTCGCCGCGCCGCGATGCGCAGCTCGACATCAACGATCGTCCGATTCCCGCGCGCCTGGAAGCCGATGGCGCGGTGTGGTTCGAATTCGGCGCGCTCTGCGAAGGACCGCGCGGCGTCGTCGACTACATCGAGCTTGCACGCGCGTATCACACGATTCTGGTGTCCAACGTTCCGGAATTCACGCCGATGACGGAAGACGCCGCGCGCCGCTTCATCGAGCTCGTCGACGAGCTTTACGATCGCGGTGTGAATCTCGTGGTTTCGGCGGCTAGGCCGGCGATCGCTCTGTATGATGGCGAGCGTCTGCGTGCGCAGTTCGCGCGCACCGAATCGCGACTCATCGAGATGCAGAGCGAAGACTATCTCGCGCGGGAGCACCGGCCTTGAGCGCGATGTCGGCGAAGACTCGTCGCTGGCTTTTCGTTTTGGTCGTGCTTCTCTACGCCTGTGCTTTGCAGGGCGTGCGCCCGTTGTATTCGCCCGACGAAGGCCGTTATACGAACGTCGCGCTCAACATGCTCGAGAGTGGCGACTGGCTCAAGCCGATGCTGCATCCGGAAGTCGAACACTGGGCGAAGCCGCCGCTGACGTACTGGAGCGTCGCCGCGAGCATCGCGGCGTTCGGTCGCACGGAATTTGCGGCGCGGCTGCCCGGCGCGCTCGCATTCGCGGGCACCGTGTTGTTGATGGTTCGTCTCGGCAGACGTTTCGTACCGGAGCAGCCGTGGCTGCCCGCGCTGACCTATGCGACGTTCGCGTTTCCGCCGCTGGCGGCGAATCTGGTCACCACCGACACGCTGCTAACGTTGTGGGAAACACTGCAGGCCGTCGCGCTCGTCGAGCTCTGGTGGGCAAAGACGCCCGAATCCGCGCGGCGCGCGCGACTTCTGCTCGGCCTCGCCGCGGGACTCGCGTTCATGACCAAGGGTCCGCCCGGCCTTCTGGTGTTTGCAGCTTCGGCACTGTTCGCGTTGATTTCCAGCAGAGGTGCGGGATTGCGCCGCCTGTTCGGCTGGGACGCGTTGCTGGTATTTCTCGTCGTTGGTGGCACCTGGTATGCGGTCGTCATGATCCGCGAGCCCGGCGTCATGCACCATTTTCTCGTCGAGGAGGTCGTCAATCGCGTCGCGACCGACAAGATGCATCGCAATGCGGAATGGTACGGGGCGCTCAAGATCTATCTGCCGACCGTGTTGCTCGGAATGTTGCCGTGGCTGCCCGTGCTGTTGCGGACGTGGTGGCGGCGCCGTTCCGGATTCGTGCAACGCCTGCGCGCCAACGACGAAGCGCGGCTTCTGGCGTGCTGGCTGTTGCTGCCGCTCGCCGTGTTCATGCTCGCGCGATCGCGGCTTCCGCTGTACCTGCTGCCACTTTTCGTGCCCCTCGCGCTCATTGCCGCGCGTGCACTGGCACCGCTCGATCTGCGCCGGGGCCGGGCTCAGGCATTGCTCGTTGCGTGGTGTGCTGTGCTTGTGCTCGCTCGCGCGATTCCGGCCTATCTGGATGTGGGTGAGGATGATCGCGCCGTCGCGCGCGCGCTGCTTGCCGAGCTGCCCGCGCCGCCCAACGAGGTCGCGTTCGTCGAAACCGACGCACGCTACGGATTGCACTTTTATCTCGACAGCGAGATCGAACGACTGGAGCTGCCGGGTGATGGGCCGAGATCGCAGGCCCAGGACATCCAGAGCGAAATGGAAGAGCACGAAGGCTGCCGCGTGATGCTTGTCAGCGAACCGAACCTTGCGCAGCTCGAGGCGTTCCTGGCGCAGGACGCGGTGAAATACAAGCGCTTGCCCAACGTGCGTGGTTACGCTGCCATCGCTCAGATCACACCGGATTGCGGGCCTTACGCCGCACTTTGAGCCACCCCCTTGTGAAAGGGCGGGGGCGGGCCCAGTTTTTCAAGTTCCGTTTGCGTGTGGAGCTGCCCATGCAGAACCGTCGTCTCGGCCGAA
>DASYJJ010000282.1:0-4588 GCA_035996605.1 Rhodanobacteraceae bacterium | reverse complement strand
GCTGCCGGGAATCGGAGCGAAATCGATGACGCGGTCGCGCAGTTCCACCAGCATGCGTTCCGCGGTTTTCTTGCCGATGCCCGGGATGCGCGTCAACGAGGCGACATCGCCGAGCTGGATCAGGCGCGCGAATTCATCTGTGCTGACGCCGGACAACACCGCCAGCGAAATCTTTGCGCCGATGCCGCTGACTTTCTGCAGGCTGCGGAACAGGCTGCGCTCGGCTTCGCGCAGAAACCCGTACAGCGCCACGGTGTCTTCCTTCACCGCGTAGTGCGTATAGAGACCGACTTCGCGTCCGGTTTCGGGCAGATCGAAGAATGTCGACATCGGCGCTTCGAGCTCGTAGCCGACACCACCGACGTCGATCACGAGCGATGGCGGTTGCTTGGCGATGAGCGTTCCGCGAAGGCGTCCGATCATCGCCGCCGTCTCCACGCGGCGCGCGGTACGCCAAGGCGCTCGACGCTCGCGCGCGTATGCGCGTGCGTCAGCGCAATCGCGAGCGCATCGGCCGCATCGGCCTGCAGGCGCCCGCTCAGATTGAGCAGCACGCCGACCATGTGCTGCACTTGCGTCTTGTCGCCTGAGCCCGTGCCGACGACCGATTGCTTGACCTCGCGCGCCGCGTATTCGCTGATGCTGATGCCGCGCGTCACCACGGCGCAGATCGCCGCGCCGCGTGCCTGGCCGAGCTTCAGCGCAGAATCGGGATTGCGTGCCATGAACACGCGCTCGACCGCGGCTTCATGCGGAGCGTAGCTTTCGATGATGGCGCTCACCTCTTCGAAAATCTGCTTGAGGCGCGCCGAGAACGTGTCGTTGCCGAGCAGTTGCAACGCGGTGTTGAACACGTGACGCGAACGCCCGCTCTCGTCGACTTCGATGATGCCGATGCCGGTGCGCTGGCTGCCGGGATCGATGCCGAGGATGCGGATCGTCGTGCCGTGCGCGCGCATCGTCGGATTCGCGATGGACAGGTCTTCTTCGCGATTCATGCGCGAGCCGGCGTGAAACGACCGGTGCGAAGGAATCCCGCGGTGAGATCGGCGACTGTCGACGAAAAGAGAAGCCCGGTGTGCGTCGCCGCGACGGTGCAGTGATCGGCAAGACCGCCCAATCGGGTCTCCTCGACCGCGACCGTACCGTCATGCGGCGCTGCCAGTGCGCCGATCCTGAAGCCGAGGCCGAACGGCAATTGTCCGGCGACGACTCCGACCGGACGGCTGCCGTCCCATCGGTCGACACCGTCGACCAGCGTGCCGCGGTTCACGCCGAGCAGCCAGCGTCCGCCCGGAAACCCGCTCAGCACGCGCGCGACCGAACTGCCACGCAACGGCGGACCGAGGCAAACGATATTGCCGCGCGGAAGATCGCGCGCGCGCCGCGTGGCTTCGAGCGCAACGATGCCGCCCAGGCTGTGACCGACCAAGTGCACGCGATCCGCACCGGTCGCGCTCATCTGCGCACGCAGGCGCTCGCAGGTTGCATCGACGCTGCCGAACACGCTCGCGTAATCGAAAACATCGACGGTGAAACCGGATGATCGCAGGCGACGAGCGAGCGACATCAGCGTCAGACCGCGCATCCACACGCCGTGCAGAAGGATCACATGCTCGGTCATTGGCGTATTGTACGCGCGTTGTCGCGCGCGCACGGAACCGCGGGCGGTGCGCTTGCCGCGCGTTCGGCGAGTGCCTGACGCCGCAGCCATTCGCCTGTCAGCTCTTCTCGGGCGGAACCACACGCACGTGGAGTTCGGCGAGCTGAGCATCGCCGACGATCGAGGGCGCGGCGGTCATGAGATCCTGCGCCGTGGTCGTCTTCGGGAATGCGATCACGTCGCGGATGGACTCGGTGCCCGCCATCAGAGCCGCGATGCGGTCGATGCCAAACGCGATGCCGCCGTGCGGCGGCGCGCCGTGCTTGAGCGCTTCGAGCAGGAAGCCGAATTTCGCCTGCGCTTCCTCGGGCCCGATGCCGAGCAGATCGAACACTGCGCTCTGCATGTCCGATCGATGGATACGGATCGATCCGCCGCCGATTTCGGCGCCATTGAGCACCATGTCGTAGCCGCGCGAAACTGCGATCATCGCATTCGCCTTGAGATCGGCGATGTCGTCGACCTTCGGCGCGGTGAACGGGTGATGCAGCGCGACGTAGCGTTTCGCCTCGGCGTCGTATTCGAACATCGGAAAATCGACGACCCAGAGCGGCGCCCACGTGTTTGCGACCAGACCGCGATCGCGCGCAACCTTGAGGCGCAGCGCGCCCATGAAATCCGAAACGCTCTTGTACGCACCGGCACCGAAGAAGACGATGTCGCCGCTTTGCGCGCCGACGGCGTCGAGAATGCCGGTGAGCGTTGCATCGTCGAGAAACTTCGCGATCGGCGAATTGAGACCTTCGCGACCTTTCGCGCGGTCGTCGACGCGGATCCAGGCGAGGCCTTTGGCGCCGTATTTCGCAACGTATGCGCCGAGATCGTCGATCTGCTTGCGCGTCAGATCCGCGCCACCGGGCAGACGCAGCGCAGCGACGCGACCTTCGGGATTCTTCGCAGCTTCCGCGAATACCTTGAACTCGACCTGCTTTACCCGATCGGCAATGTCGACAAGCTCGAGTGCGATGCGCAGATCAGGCTTGTCCGAGCCGTAACGACGCATCGCTTCTTCGTACGTCATGCGCGCAAACGGATCGGGGAGCTCGACGCCGGCGACTTCCTTGAAGATCGCGCGGATCATCGCCTCGACCGCGTCCTGCACGACACGCTCGTCGACGAACGCGAATTCCATGTCAAGCTGCGTGAACTCGGGCTGGCGGTCGGCGCGAAGATCCTCGTCGCGGAAACAGCGCGCGATCTGATAGTAGCGGTCGAATCCGGCGACCATCAGCAGCTGCTTGAACAACTGGGGCGATTGCGGCAGCGCGTAGAACTCGCCGGCGTGCACGCGCGAAGGAACCAGGTAGTCGCGCGCGCCTTCCGGCGTCGCCTTGGTCAGGATCGGCGTTTCGATGTCCTGGAAATCGCGCGCATCGAGATGGCGGCGCAGCGCGGCGACGAGTTTCGTACGCAGGCGCATCATGCGCTGCATGTCCGGACGGCGCAGATCCAGATAGCGGTACTTGAGCTTGAGATCGTCGTTGGTGTGTTCGTGCAGCGTGAACGGCAGGTCGCGCGCCGGGTTGAGGACTTCGATCGAATCGGCCAGCACTTCGAACTGGCCCGTCCTCACTTTCTCGTTGACGCTGACGCGGCGGCGCACCTTGCCGACCACGCGCAGGCAAAATTCGTAGCCGACGGCGCTTGCGGTCGCGAACGCGGCGCGGTTGTCGGGGTCGACAACGATCTGCGCGACGCCTTCGTGATCGCGAAGATCGATGAAGATCACGCCGCCGTGGTCGCGACGCGTATCGACCCAGCCGCACAGCGCGATGGACTGGCCGAGCAAGGTCTCATCGACCAGACCACAGTAGTGGGTGCGCATGAAATCGTTCGGATGGCCGGGGGCCGGCGGAAGGCGCGGAATGCTACGGCGTACGTTGCTGCCCCGCAACATCGGTCGGGGCGCGGTCCGCAATCACCCTGTGGAATCAACGCGCTGGCGCCGTAAATGCCCGGCCGACGCGGCTTTTTTCCGGCGCTGTCTCAGTTCGGGCCGCAACGGCGTTTTTCGAGGTGCCGGCCGATTCTCGGCCGCACGGGGAAATCCATGAGCACCTGCAACAGATCTCTGAAGCCGCGGCGCGTTCCGCGCGGCGCGTTCGTCGCCGTTCTTCTCGTTGCCGGATTCTGGTTCGGCAGCGCCGAAGCTCTCTTCACGGTCGGACCGGCATCCGACACCGCGTGCCAGTTTCACGACATCCAGTCCGCGGTGAACGCTGCACAGCAGAATCCGGGGCCGGATCTGATCCAGGTCTCGGCAGGCACCTACCTACATCAGACCACGATCACCGTGGCGGACGGCTCGGACGTCACTATCGAGGGCGGGTACCAGAACTGCAGCAGCGGCAGCCGCACCGATCGGTCCACGTTGGATGCGCAAGGCACCTCCGATGGCCCCATCTTCATCGACGAGGGCAGCGGTGCGCTGACATTGCTGCATCTGATTCTTCAGAACGCGAACAATCCCACCGGTCCTGGCGGTGCAATCAGCGCTGTGGTCGCGGGTCCGCTTACGCTGAGCGACGTACTCGTCTATTCGAATCGCGCGACGTACGGCGGCGGGCTCTTCATCAGCGGCAACAGCATTTTTCGTCCGACGCTGACGCTGATCGACAGCAGCATCAACAGCAACACCGCGTCGTTCAACGGCGGCGGACTCTATGTGACCACCGCCGACGTGTTCATTCACGGATCGACCAATTTCCTCGCCAATCTCGCCAACGGAACCGGCGACAATGGCGACGGCGGCGGCATCTACGCGCTCGACACGAACATCCACGCCACCGGGCACAGCCTGCCGAAATTTCCGTTCGTGGGCTTCAATCAGGCCACGCGCTACGGCGGCGGCGTCTATTTCGGCGCGACTGCGAATGCGCTCGAATTTTTCCTTGCCAACGACAGCGCCTCGCTGCCGCTCAATTT
>DASYJJ010000281.1:0-4816 GCA_035996605.1 Rhodanobacteraceae bacterium | reverse complement strand
AAAACCATTCCTGTGCAATCGTCGACGGCGGCGTGCAATGCTGGGGCTGGGGTGAAGTGCTGGGACACGGCGATCCTCCGAGCAACGAAAGCACGCCCGTCGATGTTCTCGACATTTCGAACGCAACGGACATAGCCGCCGGCTATGACTTTACATGCGCGATCGATGCCGGTGCGGCGAAGTGTTGGGGAGATAACTCTTCCGGGCAGATTGGCGTTGAGGGCCTACTGCTCTACTTTCACAAACCGCAACCGGTCACTGGTCTTGGGTCAGGAGTCACGGCCATCTCTGTTGGGCAAGCATCGGCATGCGCCATCGTAAGCGGCGGCGCAATGTGCTGGGGAGACAACACGCAAGGGCAGCTCGGCAACGGAACCTACGACAGTGGTTATGTACCCCTGCCAGTAATCGGTCTGGAGAGAGGCGTTCTGGCAATTTTCATGGGCGGCGCGCACACCTGTGCGTTGACGACCCAGGGCCCGAGATGCTGGGGAAGCAATCAGTTCGGCGAACTCGGCGCCGGGATTTCCGCGATGAATTCGCCAATTCCCGTGCCTGTCGTGGTCTTGCCGGAACGCATCCTGTCGTTCGCCCTCAATTCGTACTACACGTGCGCAGTGGTTGAAAACGGGGGCGTCTGCTGGGGCCAGAACTCGACCGGTCAACTCGGCAACGGCGGAATTCCGTGGCTGCCACTTCCCCAAGCGGTCACGGAAGGACCGATTTTCGCGAACGGTTTTGAATGAGTCTCGGCTTGGTCTCGGAGCATCCTTGGGCAAAGTGGCGATCGGTGTTTCCCCAATAAGGAGCGGCTAGTTCGGCGCCGGCACGCCGCCACGCTTGCGCACGATCAGCATCGCAAGCTCGAGCGATTGCTCGTAGTTGAGCCGCGGATCGACCGTCGACTTGTACGCGCGCGTAAGGTCGGCTTCGGTGAGATCGCGCGCGCCGCCCATGCACTCGGTGACGTTCTCGCCGGTGAGCTCGAGGTGCACGCCGCCGAGGCGCGTGCCGGCTGCGGCATGGATATCGAATGCGCGATCGAGCTCGTCGCGGATGTTCTGGAAGCGGCGCGTCTTGAATCCGTTGCCGAGCGTTTCGGTGTTGCCGTGCATCGGATCGCAGCAAAAAAGCGGCTTGCGTCCGGCGGACTTGATCGCGGCGAGCAGCGGCGGCAATGCGCTTTCGACTTTCGCGGCACCCATGCGATGGATCAGCGTGAGCCGGCCGGGCTCGCTGTCCGGATCGAGAACATCGACGAGACGCATGAGTTGATCGGCGGTCACCGAAGGCCCGATCTTCACGGCGATCGGATTGCGGATGCCGCGAAAATATTCGACGTGCGCGCCATCCAGTGCGCTGGTGCGCATGCCGATCCACGGGAAATGCGTGGAAAGATTGAACCAGCCCCACTGACGCGGCACTTGCCTGGTGAGCGCCTGTTCGTAGTGCAGCAGCAGTGCTTCGTGCGATGTATAGAAATCGACGCGCTGGAAGCTGTCGACGGTCTGACCCGCAAGCGTTTCCATGAAACGCAGCGAGTTGCCGATCGATTCGACCATGTGCCGGTATTCGTCCTGCAGCGGCGAATGCTCGACCCAGGCGAGATCCCAGTATTCGGGGTGATGCAGATCGGCGAATCCGCCGTCGATCAGCGCGCGGATGAAGTTCATCGTCATCGCCGAGTGCGCGTGGCCCTTGATCAGGCGCTGCGGATCGGGACGACGCGACTGCGCATCGAACGCGGATGCGTTGACGAGATCGCCGCGATAACTCGGCAGGCTCACCTCGCCGCGTGTCTCGCTATCGGTCGAACGCGGCTTGGCGTACTGACCGGCGAAGCGCCCGACGCGCACGATCGGAAGTTTGAGTCCGTGCACGAGCACGAGACTCATCTGCAGCATCACCTTCAGCCGGTTCGAGATCAGCGGCGATGTGCAATCGTCGAAACTCTCGGCGCAGTCCCCGCCCTGCAGAAGAAACCGGCGACCTTCCGCCGCTTCGGCAAGCAGGTTCCTGAGCGCAATGATTTCCCACGACGTGACCAACGGCGGCAGCTCGTGCAATTGCCTGAGCGCGCGATCGAGCTCGGCGGCGTCGGGATAAACCGGCTGCTGCTCGTGCGGGCGCGACTGCCACGAGGAGGGAGTCCAGTTCTTCGCTTCGCGGACCGCGCCGATGCCGGTCTTGGATTTGCTCGTTGCCATGCTGAATGCTGCACTGCGGCAGGTCTTGCATCATGCCATAGCGTGGAATCAGCGCAACCGACGGTCGCGCGAAACGCGACCATCGTCCCGGCGAAGGCCGGCGTTCAGCGCCTTTCGATCACGCCAAGATGCTGGGCCGCCCTTTCGGCGGGGCGACGAATGAGAGAGTCATGCGCGCTTGCGCCAGCCGGCCCACACCGCGCCCGCGCCGAGAATCACGTACCAGATCAACGTCCAGCCGGGCATCGTGATTCCGAGGAACGTCCAGTTGATCTCCTCGCAGCTGCCAACGCCGGTGAACGCTTTCTTGAGCGCATCGGTCAGCGGAAACTGATCGAGCAGATAGCTAAGGCCTGGGCCGCATCCGCCCATCATCGGATCCTGCGGTGTGAATTGCAGACGCAGATGGTTGATCGCAATGCCGGCGCCGATCAGCGCGGCAATCGCGACGAGGACCGCATACACGCGCCGGCCGTTTGCGCGGGGCGAATGCAATCCGCCGATCAGGAAGAAAACGCCCATGCCGATGAATGCGACGCGCTGGAAAATGCACATCGGGCAGGGTTCGACGCCCATCTGGAACTGCTCGTAGAACGCGTACGCGAGAAGCGCGCCGCAGAAAACGAAACCGGCGAGGTATTGCGCACGGAATGGCCACGCGAACGGGTTGTAGCTCATGGCATCGACTCTATCGTCAATTGGATGAGGAAGCGCAGCGTTGCGGAAAACCCGGCCACTGCTCATGCCGGCGATGAAGCAGACCGTAAATGCAGCCCAAAGTGCCGGCCACGCTTGACCGGTGATTTCTCATCGCGCGGATGGGCGATGCCCAAAACGCAAAAGCCCCGGTCGGACCGGGGCTTTGGACTGCTCATCATGACACGCGAGGAATCAGTCGGCGGCCTTTTCTGCCGCTTCCTTGCGTGGACGATCGACGAGTTCGACGTATGCCATCGGCGCGTTGTCGCCGACGCGAAAGCCGCACTTCAGAATGCGCGTGTAGCCGCCCTTGCGCTCGCGGTAACGCGGGCCGAGCTCGACGAAAAGCTTGCCCACGGCCTGCTTGTCGCGAAGGCGCGCGAACGCGAGGCGACGATTGGCGACGCCGTCGGTCTTGGCGAGCGTGATCAGGGGCTCGGCGACACGACGAAGTTCCTTCGCCTTTGGCAGCGTCGTGCGGATCAATTCGTGCTTGATCAGCGAGGCGGCCATGTTCTTGAACATCGCTTCGCGGTGGCTGCTTGTGCGGTTGAGCTTGCGGCCGGATTTCATGTGACGCATGACAAATTCCCTCGCTTTCGATTGTTATGGGAAGACCGGCAAAAGCCGGAGTCCCGCGGTTACCCGCTATTGAGCCTGTTTAAATCGGGCTCTTATTTGAGATTGCGACCATCGATGGCCGCTTCTGGAATTCAAAGAAGGCGCTTTCGCGCCTTCTCACAACCAATCGGGTTGCTGCCGCGACCAAGGACGATCGCAAAAACTCACATTGCAAAACTAAACTATTAACCGAGCTGCATGCCGTGGACGAGGCCCGGCGGCGGCCAGCTTTCGAGTTTCATGCCGAGCTGCAGGCCGCGCTGGAACAGCACGTCCTTGATCTCGGTCAGCGACTTCTTGCCAAGATTCGGCGTCTTCAGCAACTCGACTTCGGTCTTCTGCACGAGATCGCCGATGTAATAGATGCTCTCGGCCTTAAGGCAGTTGGCCGAACGGACCGTGAGCTCCAGATCGTCGATCGGACGCAGCAGCACGGGATCGACGCCGCCCTTCTCGGCCTTCGCGCCTTCGCTTTCGCGACGCGTGAAATCGCCGAACACGGTCAGCTGATCCTGCAGGATCTCGGCGGCCTTGCGCACCGCTTCTTCCGCATCGATCGCGCCGTTGGTCTCGACATCGAGCACGAGCTTGTCAAGATCGGTGCGCTGTTCGAGACGCGCGCTGTCCACGTTGTAGGCGACGCGACGGACCGGACAGAACGAGGCATCGAGCTGCAGGCGGCCGATCGGACGAGCTTCCTCGTCCGGCAGGCGACGTGCGGTGGCCGGCTGATAGCCGACGCCGCGCGCAACCTTGAGGCGCATGTTGAGCGCGATGTCTTTCGTGAGGTGGCAGATCACGTGGTTCGGATTGATGATCTCGACCGAGTGATCGACCTTGATGTCGCCCGCCGTGACGACGCCCTTGCCCTTCTTGGAGAGCGTGAGCGTGGTTTCGTCGTGGCCGTGCATGCGGATCGCGACATCCTTGAGATTCAGGAGAACCTCGATGACGTCTTCCTGCAGGCCTTCAAGCGTGGTGTACTCGTGCAGCACGCCATCGATTTCGACCTCGATGATCGCACTGCCGGGAATGGACGAAAGCAGCACGCGACGAAGCGCGTTGCCGAGGGTGTGGCCGAAGCCGCGCTCCATCGGCTCGACCACGACCTTCGCGCGATCGGTGCCGATGCGTTCGACGTGAATGCCGCGCGGACGCAGCACGTTGGTGGTTGATCCCGCCATAAGGTGACGACTCCAAGAATCCCGAGGGATTCTCCAAAGGAAAGACTTTTTGCGAAGGACCCCG
This sequence comes from Rhodanobacteraceae bacterium, assembly GCA_035996605.1. Taxonomy (GTDB): domain Bacteria; phylum Pseudomonadota; class Gammaproteobacteria; order Xanthomonadales; family Rhodanobacteraceae; genus Dokdonella_A. The sequence continues at coordinate 41 of DASYJJ010000281.1, read as the reverse complement.
CGACCGCGGCGTCTTACTTCGAGTAAAGCTCGATGATGAGG
>DASYJJ010000280.1:0-2269 GCA_035996605.1 Rhodanobacteraceae bacterium | reverse complement strand
CGCCGGACGCGGGTCGAAAAGGCCAACGGCGATCCGTCCGCTCTCGTTCTGGACAGCCAAAGTATTTTTTTCGACGGATTTGAAGTGCCCTGATTTCCGCGCCGGCTAGCCATCGCGACCGGGTCCTCGCGACTACGCGTCATGCAGCGCTTTCGTCGGATCGAGCCCCGCGGCGCGACGCGAGGGAATCCAGCTGGCGGCCACTGCGACAAATATCAGCAGCGCGGCGATCGCGACATAGACCGTCGGGTCGGTCGCACGCACTTCGAACAGCAAAGCGGTCATGAGCCGCGTCATCGCGAGTGCGACGGCGAGCCCGATCGCGAGCCCGACGCCTGCGAGTTTCACGCCGTGCCGGATCACCATCTTCTGCACGTCCGCCGCGCGCGCGCCGAGCGCCATGCGGATACCGATTTCTGCGGATCGCTGCGTCACCGAATACGCCATGACGCTGTAGACGCCAAGACTCGCCAGCACGAGCGCAAGCGCCGCGAACACGATCAGCATCGTCATCGTAAGCGCGCGATCGGCCATCGATTGATCCACAAACTGATGCATCGAGCCCGGAGCGATCAGTGGGATACCAGGATCGATCTCGTGCAGCGCGGAGCGAACACTCGCGGCCAGCGCCGATGGATCGCCGCTCGTCTCGATCATGATTCCCGTGAAATTCTCGGGTCGCTGCAGGACCGGATAGAACATCTCCGGCACCGGCGGCGTGGTGAGACTGGTCGTGTGCGCATCGGCCACGACGCCGACGATCTCGCCGGTCATCGACAGCATTCCGGTGACGAGCTTCTGCCCGAGCGGGTTTTCGTTCGGGAACAACTGCTTCGCCATCGCTTCGTTGATGATGATCACCTGCGGACTGTCCGGCGTATCCCGCTCATCGAAATCACGCCCCGCCTTGAATGGAATTCCGAGCACGTTGAAGCGGTTCGGACTGATCAAATGCCGAATCGCAAGCGGCCGCTCGGACGGCGGCGGCAACGGCCGGCCGACTACCGCGTAAGGCGACTGACCGTTGTTGCCGCTGAGTGGCGGGTTGTCGCTCAATGCGACGGATTTCGCGCCGGGAATCGTCTGCAAACGGTGGTAAAGCCGCGAATAGAAGTTGGCGGTTGCTTGCGTACGCGGCGGATATTGCGCGGGCGGAATGATCGCGAACGCCGTGAAAATCCCATCGGTGCGAAACCCAGGCGACACGTTCTGGATACGCACGACCGTCGAAATCATGAGCCCCGTCGCGACCAGCAGAACAAATGCAACGGCAATCTCGGCGATCAAGAGGCCGCTGCGAAATCGGTTGTGTTTTGGGCCGCTGGTGGAATCGCGGCTCGAATCCTTGAGTGCATCGTTGGTAGCGTTCATCGACGCGTGCATCGCCGGGACGAGCCCCATCGCGATACCCGCCACGACGGACACTCCCAGCGTGAACGCGACGATGACCGGATCGAGCGAAATCTCGTCGGCGCGAGGAATGAAATTGGTGCCGACATGCGCGAGCAACGGCAAGGAAAACATAGCGATCAGAAGTCCGAGAACACCGCCGGAGAGCGCCAACAGCAGACTTTCCGCGAGAAACTGCGCGATGACATGGCTCCGTTTGGCGCCCAGAGCGAAGCGGATGCCAACTTCCTTGCGCCGGCGCGAAAAACGCGCAAGTAGAAGATTGGCGACGTTTGCGCACGCGATCAATAGCACCGAAGCGACGGCGACGAGCAGCATCCCGTAAGTTCCGCGCTGGTTGCCGACCAGGTCGTCCTGGAGGAAACCCACCGTGATCTTGGACGTGGCGTCGACATTGGTCGGATGCGCCTTGGCGTAACCCGACGCGATGACGTCCATCGACGCGCGCACCTGATCGACGCCGACGCCCGGCTTCAACCGCGCCAGAGCCGTATAGAAGATGCCACCGTTGTCGATCTGCTGCGGACTAAGGAACGGCGCTTCGTGCGGCCGCGTCGTGAAGAGGGTGATCTGATTGAGCGGAAATGTTGTCGCGTCCTTAGGCAATATGCCGATGACGGTGTGCGGTTTGCCGTCCAGCGTCAGGGCCTGCCCGATCACGTCGGACTTTCCAGCAAAATGTTTTTGCCAATAGCCGTAGCTCAGCATGACGACCGGCGCGCCCCCGGCTCGATCTTCGTCGGCGAGAAAGCCTCGTCCGAGCATCGGCTGCACGCCCAGCATCGGAAAGTAGTTCTGCGAGACGATCATGCCCTGCAGCTGCTCGGGATCGCCACTTCCGGTCACGATGAACGCATTC
>DASYJJ010000279.1:0-6105 GCA_035996605.1 Rhodanobacteraceae bacterium | reverse complement strand
TGCGAACAGCGACGCTAGATCGCGCTTTTCGCGTGCGAAAAGCCAATCCACGACGGCATCGTCGATTTCGACGCCGCGCGACGCGGCGCGCTCGCGCAACAGATCGCGACGCGCGGTCTCGTCGAGCGGCTTCAACAGGATCTGCGTGCTGGCGGAAAGGCGCGAGACGAGATCCGGCAGGGTGAGACCGATCTGCGATGGCGGCGCGATGCCGGCGAATACCAGCGTCGCGCCGTCGGCTCGGCAGCGGTTGTAGAGATCGAACAATGCCAGTTCAGCCGCCGGGTCGCCGGCAATCGCATCGACATCATCCAAGGCGAGCAGATGGCTGCCGCCGAACGCGCGGATCGATCCTGGCGCATCGGAGCCTCGCAGTGTCGCCAGCGGAAGATATTGCGCGCTGCGCCCCGCTTCGCCCGCGGCGGCACAGGTTGCGATCAGGAGATGCGTGCGTCCGCTGCCGAGCGGACCGGCGAGATAGAGCGCGCTGGGCGCGTCTTCGTCCACAACGCGATGCAGTGCGTCCACCGCGATGCCGTTCTCGCCTACTTTGAAGCCGTCGAAACGCTGATGCGCGGGCCAGCGCAACGCCAGCGGCAGCTGATTGCTCATGCGCCTTCGGGCGGCTTAGTGCGCTCGGCGATGACGACGCCTGGCGCCGCCGCTTCGCCGGCGCCGCTTTGTGAGTGCGCATTGCCTACGACGACGGCCGGTTGGTCAGCCGAACGATATAGCTCGCTCGCCGTGTAGCGCTGATGCGCATAACGCAACAGAACCATGACGACGGAAGCGACCGGCAGCGCCAGCAGCACGCCGAGAAATCCGAACAGCTCGCCGCCGGCGAGCACGGCGAAGATCACCGCAACCGGATGCAGGCCGATTTTTTCGCCGACCAGGCGCGGCACGAGCACATAGCCTTCCAACGTCTGTCCGATCGCGAATACCAGCAGCACCAATGTCACGTGCGTCCAGTCCTGGTATTGCACAAGCGCGGCGATGATGCCCATCACCACACCGGTGATAGCGCCGAGGTACGGCACGAAACTGATCAACCCCGCGATCATGCCGATCAATGGTCCGACGCTGATGCCAACCGCCCAAAGTCCAACGCCGTACAGCACGCCGAGCGCGATCATCACACTGAGTTGTCCGCGCAGGAACGCGCCGAGCACGTCGTCCGACTCGCGCGCGAGCCGCGTGACGACCGGCTCGATCGAGCGCGGAACCAGCGCGTGGATGCGCTCGACCATGATGTCCCAGTCGCGCAGCAGATAAAACGCGACGACCGGAACCATCACGATGTTCAGCGCCCAGCCGACGATGGTGAGTCCCGACTTCGAGACTTTCGCGACGACGGCCGCCGCAAAGCCACCAGCTTCCTTCCAGTTCGACTGCAGCGCGCCGATGATCTGTTGCGTATCGAGCAAGTCCGTCGAGATGCCGAGGTGAGCCTCGAGCCAAGGCGCAGCGGTCGTCTGAAACCAGTTGATCCAAGTCGGCAGCTGCACGAGAAAATTGGAAATCTGGCGCTCGATGAAGGGCACCAGCACCAGGACGATCCCGACCACGACCACGATCATGACCAGAAACACGAGGCTCACCGCGAGCGTGCGCGGCATTCGTCGCTCGAGGCGATCGACCAGCGGATCGCCGAGATAAGCGAACAGCGCCGCGATGACGAACGGCATCAGCACCGGCGCGAGCAGCCATAGCACGAAGCCGATGACGCCGATCAGGATCAGCCATTGCCAGCGGATGTCGAGCGCATGTTCGTTCATGCCGGTCTCCGTTCGCGCGAGTTTCGCCATGCGCGCGCACTCCATACGACGACGTAGTGCACACCGCTTGCGATCGTCAGCAGCGCGGTGGCAGCCATGGCCGCGGCGCGCACGGAATCCGTCACCGCGACGAGATGCGAAAGCCGCAGCAACTCGCCGAGCACGAACACGATCTGCACCAGCGTGGTCAGCTTGGACAACCGGCTCGGCTGCGCATCGAAACGGCCGATCAGGAAATAGTAGGCAACCGCACCGCTGACGATCACGAGATCACGCCCGATGACCAGCGCCGCGAGCCACAACGGCAAATCGCCGGCGAACGCGAGCCAGAAAAACGCGGCGATGAGCAGGAGCTTGTCCGCGATCGGATCGAGGATACCGCCGAGCCACGACTGCCAGCCAAAACGCTTGGCGACGAATCCGTCGACCGCATCGCTCAAGCCGGCGATCGCGGCGATGGCAAGCGCACCGTCGTAACGCGCAGTCTCTATCAGCCAGCACAGCGGCACGACCAGCAGCATGCGCAGCACGGTGATCAGATTGGGCAGATGGCGCAACATCGGCGCCGCCCTCAGGGACCCAATGCGAGAGTCGCATCGACGCCGTCGACGGGCGGCGATCCGTTGACGACGCTGAGCGTGCGTTCCAAAGCGACCGCATCGAGGAAATGCTTGACGTCGGTCGCCAGCGACAGCTTCACCAGCATGCCGTCGCCGCGCGCCTGCACGGGCTGCGCGCTGCGCACGAGATTGCTCTTGCCAAGGTATGCGATCACGCGCGCGTAGTCCTCGGCCGAACGGATGCCGCCGATCCATACCGTCGCCTCGCTCGGCGTCGTATCGACCGGCGCCGTCCCGGCCGCGGTTCCGAAGCCCAGACGCTGCAGCATTTCATCGACCGCCGTGCTGTCGAATTCGGCGACGAGGATCCAGCGCGGACCCGCACCGTCCGCTGCATTGGGATTGGATTTGTAGCGGAACTGCAGTACGTATCGATCGGCCTTCGCGACGGCGGAAGCGACGTCCGAGCGCGCCAGCGCGCCCGAATCGCCGGTCTGCTCGATGACCACGTTTGCGAGTGCGGTTTTCAGCGCTTCGGCGCGCTCGTCGTCGGACTGGGAATTGACCGGCGCTTCGCCCGTGTACGTCGGCGGCGCGGCTCGAGCGGCGAGCGGCGCCAGCGCGAGAATGAACAACACGAGCGCGAACGTCGCGCCGGGGCAAACGGCGCGAACGTGCTGCCCGCCGGGCGACGGCGAGGAGACATCGGCTTCCACGGGTCGCGCGCGCACGTTCGTATTCCGTTACGTCGGAGGGGGGAAGTCTGCCCAAAGCTCGCCAGCGCGTCCATCGCGAACAGGCGGTGCCAACGGCGATGCTATGATGCGCGCCCGCAAAATCGCGCGCCGGAACCGTCGCATCGCCATGTCCGCCGATCGTGAGGCCTTAAGCTATCGCGCCGCCGGCGTCGACATCGATGCCGGCAACGAGGTCGTCGAGCGCATCAAGCCGCTAGTCAAGCGCACGTTCCGCCCGGAGGTGATGGCGGGACTCGGCGGATTCGGCGCGCTGTTCGAGCTCGCCGGACGCTATCGCGATCCGGTGCTCGTCTCGGGCACCGATGGCGTCGGCACCAAGCTCAAGCTCGCGCAGGAGCTCGGCCGCCACGACACGATCGGCATCGATCTCGTCGCGATGTGCGTGAACGACGTACTCGTGCAAGGTGCGGAGCCGCTCTTCTTTCTCGATTATTTCGCGACCGGAAAACTCGACGTCGATACCACCGTCGCCGTCATCGGCGGCATCGCGAAAGGCTGCGAGCTCGCCGGCTGCGCGCTGATCGGCGGCGAGACTGCCGAGATGCCGGACATGTATCCCGCCGGCGAATACGATCTCGCCGGGTTCTGCGTCGGCGCGGTCGAAAAAAGCGCGCTGATCGATGGCTCGCACATCGCGGCTGGCGACACGATCATCGGCATCGCTTCGAGCGGGCCGCATTCGAACGGCTATTCGCTGGTCCGCAAGATCGTCTCGCGCGCAGGCGTCACGCGCGAAAGCGGCGGATTCGATCTCGATATCGGCGGCGTCAGGCTCGGCGAAGCACTGCTCGCGCCGACAACGATTTACGTGAAGCCGATCCTGCAACTCATGCGCGAGCAGCCCGTGCACGGCATGGCGCACATCACCGGCGGCGGACTCAAGGAAAACATCATTCGCATGGTGCCCGACGGTCTCGGCATCGCTCTCGATAGCGCGGCCTGGCGTCTGCCGCCCGTGTTCGACTGGCTCAAGCGCGAAGGCAACGTCGCGCGCGAGGAAATGTTCCGCACGTTCAATTGCGGCATCGGTTACACGCTGATCGTTGCGCCCGCCGCACGTGCGTCGACGATTGCAGCGCTCGGCAAGCTCGGACTCGACGGTGTCGCGATCGGCGAAGTCGTCTCCGCGAGCGGCGCCGAGCGCGTGCGCATCGCTTGAGCGCACGTTGTCCGAGCCACTGCGCATCGCCGTTCTCGCTTCCGGTCGAGGCTCGAACCTCGAAGCGCTGATCGCTGCACAAAAAGACGCGAAGCTGCCGATCGAAATCGTGCTTGTCGCGAGCGACAAGGCGCATGCACCTGCGCTTCGTCACGCCGAGCGCGCCGGCATTCCGACGCTGGCACTTGATCCGCGCAGCTACGCCGATCGCGCTCTGTTCGACGCGGATCTTTTCGAGCGCGTCGGCGCGTATTCGCCCGATCTCATCGTGCTCGCCGGTTTCATGCGGATTCTGGATCCAGATGTTTTGGCGCCGTGGATCGGCCGCGCCCTCAACATTCATCCTTCGCTGCTGCCGAAATATCGCGGACTCAACACGCACGCGCGAGCACTCGCGGGCGGCGACACCGTGCACGGCGCGAGCGTGCATTTCGTGACACCCGAACTCGATGGCGGTCCGGTCATCGCGCAGGTTGAAATACCAATTGCTGCCGGCGACACATCGGCGATCCTGGCCGCGCGGTTGCTTGCGCACGAGCATCGACTCCTCATCGGCTGCATCGATCTCTTCGCACAGCGACGCGTCGCGCTCGACGGCGATCGGGTCTGTCAGGACGGACGTCCGTTGAGATCTCCGCTCGTGCTTCGAGACGACGGCACCTTCGCCGATTCGCCGTGAACCGCCGTTCAGCCGCGCGCGGCGAAACTCGCGCGCTTCATCCTTTGGAAATGCCATGAAAGCACGGCTCGCCCTTCTCGGACTCGTCATCGCTGCCTCGGTGCGTGCCGCGCCCGCGGTCGACAGTGCGCCGCCCGCGCCGTTTCATGCTGAATATCTTGCGCTGCGCAACGGCGATCAACTCGGCCGCACGACGCTCGACCTCAGCGACAATCACGACGGCACCTGGACGCTGCGCAGCGATACGCGCGGCACATCGGGCCTCGCGAAACTCGCCGGCGTGCATATCGTCGAAACATCGCACTTCCGCTGGCATGACGGGCGGCCCGAAGCGATCGAGTACGACTACAAGCAGGACAGCGCGGTCAAGAGTCGGACGCGGCATGCCGTTTTTGGCGGCGGAGAAGCACACGTGGAGGAAGGCGGCGAAACGTTCCGCTACGCGCTCGTTCCGGGCCTCGTCGATCGCCACGCGGTCACTCTCGCCCTCGCCAACGATCTGATGTATGGCGCGAGGTCGTTCGAATACAAAGTCGCGGTAAAGGATCACGTCGAGGACATGAGCTACGAGCGCGCGGGCGACGAGCAACTGAAAGTTCCCGCTGGAACCTTCGACGCGGTGCTGATGCGCCGCGCCGGCGAGACCGGCAGCGATCGCAAACGCGTGGCGCGCAGCTGGTTTTCGGAGAAGCTCGGCTGGATGCCGATCCAGATCGAGCAAGAGGACAAGAAGGACACGATCACGCTGCAGCTCGCGGCACTGCCGAAGCGGTAAGTGTTCCTGAGCAGTCGAGCTCGATCCACCGCCGACTGCCGATTTCCCTGGCGAGCTCGCCGACCACCTCGCCGTTCCAATCCGACGATGTGCCGACGCGCTCGCTCGGCGTATGCTGGCGCCGTGCTGACCTGGGGAGGAGCACGTCATGACGCTGCGACGTCTGCTGTTGTGTCTCGTCTGTGTTTTCGTGATTCCTGCCGTTTCGGCGACCGATGCGCCAGCCGCACCGGACTACGTGTGGCCGAATCTCACCGATTTTCTGAAGCAGCTGATCGCAAGGATCGGCACGCCGGTCAAGGTCTACAAGCTCACGATGGACCGCGAGGGCAAGGTCGATCTCTGGGTGCAGGATCAGCAACGCCCCGATCTCGTCGACAGCTACGAATACGAGCA
>DASYJJ010000278.1:0-3476 GCA_035996605.1 Rhodanobacteraceae bacterium | reverse complement strand
CCGCAGCGAACCCTTCGCGCAGCGAAGGGCGCGACACCGAGGGTGTGTTCTCTTTGGTTACTTTCTCTTGCACAAGCAAGAGAAAGTGACTCGGCCGCCAGGATGGCGGACGAAAACACACAGGGACGTGAGTCGGTTCTCGCGAAGCCTGCTAAAGAAGAAGCAAATGGATCCCGGCTTTCGCCGGGACGACGAAATAGAGAGCTTTCGCCGGACGACGAAGTAGAGAGGCTTTCGCCGGACGACGATATCCGCGCCACGAATTCCGACCCGCCAGACCCCGACGACCGGTCCCAAACCCGCCAAACCCCACGGCCCACCAACAAAACCAAACAAAGAACCCCAATCCAAGCTATAATGCGAACCATTCTTATTTGCGCGTGCTTTCCCAGTGCGGCTTTCCGAACTCGCCAAGGGCGCCACCGCAGTGATCCACGAAGTCGAAGACGCCAACCTGAATGATCCGATCTCGCGTCGCCTGCGCGATCTCGGGTTCGTTCGCGGCGAACCGGTCAGGGTCGTCGCGCAGGGGCCGATCGGCGGCGATCCGCTGCTGGTGCAGATCGGCTATACGCGGTTCGCGTTGCGTCGGGCGGAAGCGGCGCGCGTGGAAGTGATCCTGGAGGATCCCGCGTGAACGCGTCCGCGGCCGCACTTCGCATCGCCATCGTCGGCAATCCGAACAGCGGCAAGACGGCGTTGTTCAACCAGCTGACCGGCACGCGGCAAAAAGTTGCCAATTACGCCGGCGTCACCATCGAGCGCAAGGAAGGGTTCTACACCGCGCCGTCGGGGCGGACGGTTCGCGTGCTCGATCTTCCCGGCGCTTATAGCTTGGCGGCGGCAAGTCCCGACGAGGAAATCACGCGCGATGTCTGCTACGGACGCTATCCGGGCGAGACCGTACCGGATCTGATCGTGTGCGTCGCCGACGCGACGAACCTCCGATTGCACCTGCGTTTCGTGCTGGAGTTGAAGCGTCTCGGCCGGCCGATGGTGCTTGCACTCAATATGATGGATGCGGCAGCGCGGCGCGGCATCCGCATCGATACGACACTTTTGCAGGAACGCCTCGGTATCCCGGTCGTCGAGACGATCGCGGTGCGCCGTGGCGGCACGCTCGCGCTCATCGAGCGCCTCGATCGCGACGTCGTCGGGCGCGCGTCGGCATCCGGAGAACATTCCGATCTGCACGCCGAAGTGCGCGCGTTGCTCGCCGAAACGGTCAGCGTGCCGCGTCGCACGGCCGCAATGGATGACGCAATCGACCGCGTCGTGCTGCATCCCGTGTTCGGGCTCGCCGTACTTGCGGCGGTGATGTTCCTGATCTTCCAGGCCGTGTTCACCTGGGCGAAACCGGTACAGGACGGAATCGCCGCCGGCATCGCGGCGCTCGGCGGCGGAATCGGAAATCTCCTGCCGGCAGGCGCCTTGCGCAGTCTCCTCGTCGATGGCGTGTTCGCCGGGCTCGGAGCCGTGCTGGTGTTTCTGCCGCAGATCCTGATCCTGTTTCTCTTCATCCTCGCGCTCGAAGAATCGGGCTATCTGCCACGTGCGGCATTTCTGCTCGATCGCATGATGCTCGCGGCGGGACTCACCGGCCGCTCGTTCATTCCGCTGCTGTCGAGTTTTGCGTGCGCGATCCCGGGCATCATGGCGACGCGCAGCATCCAGGATCCGCGCGATCGAATGACGACGATCCTGGTTGCTCCGCTGATGACCTGTTCAGCGCGCCTGCCGGTCTATACGTTGCTCATCGCCGCGTTCATTCCCGCGCAGACGGTCGCGGGCGTGTTCAACCTGCAGGGCATCGTGCTGTTCACGCTGTATGTCGCCGGCATCATCAGCGCGCTGGCGGTCGCATGGGTCGCCAAGCGGCTCAACCGCGACAAGAGCGAGCACGCGTTGATGATGGAACTGCCCTCGTATCGCCTGCCGCATCCGCGCGACATCGCGATCGGTTTGTACGAGCGCGCGATGATCTTCCTGCGCCGCGTTGGCGGAATCATTCTGGCGCTGACGGTGTTGCTCTGGTTTCTTTCGAGTTTCCCGGCGCCGCCGGCGGGTGCAACGGATCCTGCGATCAACTACAGCCTGGCGGGGCGACTGGGCCATCTGCTGCAGTACATTTTCGCGCCGCTCGGTTTCAACTGGCAGATCTGCATCGCACTGATCCCAGGCCTTGCGGCACGCGAAGTCGCGGTGTCGTCGCTGGCGACGGTGTATGCGTTGTCGGGTAACGAAAGCGGTCTCTCGGCGATTGTCACTGCGCAGTGGTCGCTGGCGACCGCGCTTTCGCTGCTGGTCTGGTACGTCTATGCGCCGATGTGCATTTCGACGCTGGCGACGATCCGCCGCGAGACGAATTCGTGGCGTCACGTATGGATCACGGCCGGGTATCTCTTCGGCCTTGCATACGTCGCGTCGCTGGCGACGTATCAGATCGTGAGGGCGATCGGATGATGGTCTATTCCATCACCCAGGCGTTCATCATCGCGCTCGTCGTTGCATGGAGCACATGGTTCGCTCTGCGCCGCACATTTCCGACCGCGAGCCGCCGCGTGCAAGCGCACGTTGTGACATGGCTCGAACGATCGGTGCGTTCGCCGTTGCTGCAGCGCTGGGCGCACGCATTGCAGCCGGTTCAAACGCAGTCCGGCGGTTGCGGCACGAGCGGCTGCTCGACCTGCGGCGCTTGTGCGCCCACGCACGCTGCGAACGCCGACGCGCAGCCGCTCGTTTTCCATCCGCGCGCGAAACCGTAGGGCGGCTTCAGCCAGCGCATTTGCCCGGGTTCGCGGGCACGACGATGGGTGGTCGCGCCGAACTGCAAGCCGTGAATCGAACTTGCCCGCTGCTTCTTCGGATGCAGCGCCCGCAGCGACGTGAACGTACAATTGCGAAATGGAAACGTTCACGCTTCATCGCGGCAGCGCGCCGCTGCTCGTCAGCGTGCCGCACGACGGCACGGCGTTGCCGAACGAGATCGCGACGCGGCTGACGCCGTCGGCGCGCCGCGTGCCCGATACGGATTGGCACGTATCGCGACTGTACGACTTCGCGCGCGAGCTTGGCGCATCGATGATCGTGCCGATGTACTCGCGCTACGTGATCGATCTCAATCGTCCGCCGGACAACGCGTCGTTGTATCCGGGGCAGAACACGACGGGACTCTGCCCGATCGTGCAGTTCAGCGGCGATCCGGTGTATCAGGCGGGCGCCGAGCCTTCGAACGGCGAGATCGTCGAGCGCGTCGAAACGTTCTGGCGTCCGTATCACGAAGCGCTGACGGCCGAGCTCGCACGCATTCGCGCGACGCACGGGCGTGTCGTGCTTTGGGAAGGCCATTCGATCCGCGGCGTCGTGCCGTTCCTGTTCGAAGGACGACTGCCGGACTTCAATCTCGGTACGGCGGGAGGCACGAGTTGCTCGCCGAGCCTGCAGACGCGCCTGTCGAACATCCTGGCAGCACAGCC
>DASYJJ010000277.1:0-1909 GCA_035996605.1 Rhodanobacteraceae bacterium | reverse complement strand
TGGTCGCGGAAGGCGATCCGCCTTCGGCATCGCGGGTTGCTCTGCGGGCGTCGGAGGCAGACCGAAAACATTCGGGTTAAATGTGAAGCGACCCTGTGTGGCGTTGTCCCAAGCCTTGGCTGTCGCATCTAGGATGGCCTTCAGGCCGCCCTGCTGTGTAATCCAGCCGCCGACTTGTTCGAAGTATGTTCCGGTCGATTTTGTGAGGCGTCCCCATGAGGCGCCGAGCGTGTCGGCCGAGCGCGCATCCGAACCGGAGAATTGCCTCGACGCCTCATTCAGAATGGTTTGCACGCCCTTGACGCGCTGCCCGGTTGCGTAGAAGTCGAGCACGAGCTGCTGTTGCGTCGCCGACAGGTTGACGCCGATCTCCTTCAGCTTGTCGAAACCCTTTGCAGGATCTTCGATCGCCACCGCCAACGCGATTGCTGCATCCTTCATGCTCGCGAAGCCGTTGGCCGCAACATCCTTCGAGAGTCGCAATATCGTCGCGAACGTCTCGCTGCCGCCGACCTTGAAGCGCAGCAGCGCGGTCTCGGCCTCGCGGATCGATTCGACACTCTGCGTGCCGCTCTCCGCCAGTTCGCGCGTCAACGCGGCCAACGATTGGATCGTCTGCCCGGACCCGGAGCGCATCGTCGCCATCACGTTGGCGTTTTGCGCTTGCTGCTGTTCGAGCGCGCTATATGCGGTCACGGCCTTGTAGGCGGCTGCGGCAATGGCCGCGACGCTCAGCGCACCCACCGTCATCGCGACGCCGAGCCGCCCGGCGCCGACCGTCAGCGTGCCGACCTGTCCGATGATGCCAGCCATCGGACCGCCCACAATCGCTGCCTCGCGCCCCAGCGTGCGGAAGATCATGCGGAGGCTGCCAACCGAATTGCCGGCGCGGCCCGCACCGTCCTCGATCGGCTGAAGCGGATTGCCGGCCGGCTTCCTCGACTCCTGGCCGAGCTGCACCACCGACTTACGCGTGTCGTCGACTGCGCGCTGTGCGCCCCGCGAATCCCCGTCGATGCGAAGTTCGAGCCGAAGTGTCACGCCTGATCTCGCGGTTTGAGCAACCATTCGCTCGCGAGTGCCGTAATCTGCTCTTGGTCGTCTTCGTCAATCCCAAGGAACGGCCGCGCTGGCATTACGATCGTGCGCGCGCCTAGACCGACCTTCTGCGCGAAGGTCGCCTTGGCGTTGGCCTTTGCGAAGCGCGAGCGCCCCGTCTTGCTGTTGCGCTTGAAGTGGATGACTTGCTGGCGCGCGGCCTGGTGGATCGCACCACCTAACTGATGGATCGCCGCATAGACGACGTTCGTGCCGACATCGACGCCGTTATCGCTTGCCTCGAATGTGATCGACTGCATGAGGCGCGCGCTGTCGATCAGCGTCTTGCCGCCTTCGGCGAGCGCACGTATTGACGGCGGCCACGGAGAGCCCTCAGGGCCACTACCCGCTTGAAAGCGCCGCTGCGTCGACGCGACGAGCGACATGCCGATGTTCTCGTAAAGTCCGCGCGGATACTGCGCCCGGCTTGCCGTTTGCCCGAGCGATGCGAGCGCCGCTTCAAGCCCCGTTAAGCGCGTGCTGACGCCCGACACTGGCTGGCTGTTCAGGCCAGATACGGCGTGATGATCGGCGTCGCCGTCTTTGCCCACTCGTTCTGGATCGCGATCGGCGTATCATCTTCGCCGACCGTGATGACGCGCGTGCCGTTGTTCAGCAACCGCATCGCCGCGCCTTCAAGGCCCGGACCCGCAACAAGCGTGTCCGGCTTCACGCCGAGCGGTCGCCCGTCGTCGCCCTTGAATGCCATCATCGCCGCGCGCGCGCCTTCGTAGTTTTCGGCGGTTAACTCCAGCTTCGAGGCGAACGCGAGCTGCCAGAGTCCCAACCCGGCATTCGCGCGCGCCCGCAC
>DASYJJ010000276.1:0-5897 GCA_035996605.1 Rhodanobacteraceae bacterium | reverse complement strand
CCGCAGCGAACCCTTCGCGCAGCGAAGGGCGCGACACCGAGGGTGTGTTCTCTTTGGTTACTTTCTCTTGCACAAGCAAGAGAAAGTGACTCGGCCGCCAGGATGGCGGACGAAAACACACAGGGACGTGAGTCGGTTCTCTCGAGAACCCTCAAGAGCGAAAGCCAAATGGATTCCGGCTTTCGCCGAAAGAAAAACCAACTACCCGCGATTACTCAACGGCACCAACTTCCAATACCACGACCGATACTGCGGCCAGTCGCCGTGGAAGAACGGGTGATCCGGATAGTTGAGCTTGAGCACGCGCTCGGCGTCGTCGGCGAGTTTGTCCTGCCCGAGCTTCTTGTAGCTTTCGACCATGATCGCCAGCGCATCACCCGCCTGTGGGGATTGCGGATAAGTTTCGACGATCGACTTGGCGCGGTTCGATGCCGCGACATACGCGTTGTTGCGCAGGTAGAAGATCGCGACGTGCAGATCCGCCTGCGCCATCAAGTTGCGCAAGTACACCATGCGCTGGCGCGAATCGGCCGCATAGGCGCTCTGCTGATAGCGCGTGATCAGCGCGCCGAAATCGTCGAACGATTGGCGAAGGTTGGCTTGATCGCGCTTGGTCATGTCCTGGCCGACGTAGCGCTCGATGAATCCGGCGCTGCGGTTGAAGTTGATCAGGCCGCGCAGGTAGTAGGCGTAGTCGATGTGCTTGTGCGTCGGATAGGTCTTGATGAAGCGGTTGATCGTCGAATACGCATCGTCCGGCTTGCCGGCCTTGTACTGCGCATAGGCCAGGTTGATCTGCGACTGCTCGGTATAAGGCCCGAACGGAAAGCGCGCGACAAGGCGCTCGAACGAGCGCGATGCGAGATCGTAGTTGCTGGCATTGAGCGCGTCGACGCCGTGCTGATAGAGCTGATCCACGGGCAGCGTATCCAGCGGATCGGCGCGCTTGCCTTTGTGAAACAGCGAACAGCCGGCGAGGGCGGCCAGAAGCATTACCAGCGCGAGGCGGGCGATCAGTCGATGGGTGCGGGAAACTCGCATGCGGGAGCCAGGCTCTGCGATGATTGACTCAAGATGATAACCCGAACGAAGAGCCCGCCGGAAACGCCGCTTTGGGCGTCGAGAACCGCATGACCGCGCCACAACCGACGCTGAACGCGCGCGTCCCGGATGAGGCGGCGGGGCGTCGCTTCGACCAGGTGCTGGCTGAGCTCTTCCCCGATTATTCGCGCTCGCGGCTTGCGCTCTGGATCAAGGCCGGTGCGGCATTGCTGGATGGCGCTGAAGTCGCCCCGCGGCACATCGTGCGCGGCGGCGAGGCGATCGTGCTCGAAGTGCGGCTCGAACGCGAGATCGGCGCCGCCGGCGAGGACATTCCGCTCGATATCCGCTACGAGGACGACGACGTGATCGTCGTCAACAAGCCGCCGGGCCTCGTCGTGCATCCGGGTGCCGGCAACCCCGCGGGCACGTTGCAGAATGCATTGCTGCATCACGATCCGGGTCTCGCGGAGATTCCGCGTGGCGGACTCGTGCACCGTCTGGACAAGGACACGTCCGGCCTGCTCGTCGTCGCGCGCACGCTGCGCGCGCATACCTCGCTGGTCGAGCAGTTGAGCGAGCGCGATGTGCATCGCCAGTATCTCGGCGTCGCGTACGGAAAGATGGTCGCCGGAGGCAGTGTCAGGGCGCCGATCGGACGGCACGCGCACGATCGCCTGAAGCAGGCCGTGCGCGACGATGGCCGCGAAGCAATCACGCACTATCGCGTGCGCGAGCGCTTCCGCACGATGACCCTGATCGAATGCCGGCTCGAAACCGGCCGCACGCATCAGATCCGCGTACACATGGCGCACGCGCGACACCCGTTGTTCGGGGACGCGCAATACGGCGGCGCATTGAAACTGCCCAAAGGCGCGAGCCCCGCACTGGTCGAGACGCTGCGTGGCTTTCGGCGCCAGGCTTTGCATGCCGAACGGCTCGAATTTGCTCATCCGGCCGATGGGCGCACGATCTCGATCGAAGCGGAATTGCCGCCCGACATGGCGGCGCTCGTGCAGGCGCTCCGCGAGGACGTACGCGAAAACGCCGCATGAGCACACGCGGACGCGGGTGATGAAAAACGAAGGATTTCTGATCCCCGATTGGCCCGCACCACCGAACGTGCGCGCGGTCGTCACGACGTGCCTGTTGCCGGGCGTATCGCAACCGCCGTTCGATCGCTGCAATCTCGGCAGCCGATGCGGCGATGATCCGGCCGCCGTTGCAGCGAACCGAGCCGCGCTCGTGGACGCATTTGCGCTGCCCAATCCCCCGCGCTGGACGCGCCAGGTTCACGGCATCGAAGTGTTCGACGCCGACGCGCCTCTGGCGGATGCGGAGCCGACCGCGGATGCCTCGGTGACGCGCGTCGCGGGACGCGTGCTTGCGATTCTCACGGCCGACTGCATGCCGGTGTTCCTGTCTGCCGACGATGGGACCGCTGTCGGCATTGCGCACGCCGGATGGCGAGGGTTCGCCGGCGGCGTTGTCGAAGCGACGGTTTCGCAGCTGCCTGTTTCACCCGGCTCGTTGATTGCCTGGCTGGGTCCCGCCATCGGTGAACGATCGTACGAAGTCGGCGACGAAGTACGCACCGCGTTTGTCGATGTCGATGCGAGCGCGGCCGACGCGTTCGAAGCGACGCGGCCCGGACACTGGCTCTGCGATCTTTACGCGCTGGCGCGACTCCGGCTCGCGGCAGCCGGCGTCGAACGCGTTTTTGGAGGCGGTTTCGACACGTTTGCCGACGCGCGTTTCTATTCGTATCGGCGCGACGGGCAAACCGGCCGGTTCGCAAGTCTCCTCTGGATCGAGCCGGCGGCGGTCAGGGTCGAGTCTGGTCGAACCGAAACGGCAAAAGCGCCAGAACCGCTGGCCCAGCCGGTTTTTGCGCGCGTTCACGGCGATGCACTCGCATCGCCCGCGTGAATTCCGGACTACGCGCGAAACAGTGCGCACTTGAAGCAGGCATCCAGCCAACCCACTTTGGTGCAATCCTATTGACCGCCTGCTTCGGAGGGTGAAGCTCGCATGCGCATGGACAAACTCACGTCGCGTTTCCAACAGGCTCTTGCCGATGCGCAAAGCCTTGCGGTCGGCCGCGACCACAACATGCTGGAACCCGCGCATCTGATGGCGGCGCTGCTCGATCAGCAGGGCGGATCCACGCTGCCGCTGCTGGCGCAGGCCGGCGTCAACGTGCCGGCGCTTCGCACGCGCATCGGTCAGATCCTCGAGCGCATGCCGAAGGTGGCCGGCCAGGAAGGCAACATCAATGTATCGAACGATCTCAATCGGCTGCTCAATGTCACCGACAAGCTCGCGCAGCAGCGCGGCGACGCGTTCATCGCGAGCGAATTGTTCGTGCTCGCGGCGCTCGACGCGCGCGGTGAGCTTGCCGAAGCGCTGAAGTCCGCCGGAGCGAACAAGGCGAACATCGAGGCCGCCATCGAGAAGATGCGCGGCGGCGAAAAAGTGCAATCGGAAAACGCCGAAGATCAGCGCCAGGCGCTCGAGAAATACACGATCGATCTGACCGCGCGTTCCGAGAAGGGCAAGCTCGATCCGGTCATCGGCCGCGATGAGGAAATCCGCCGCGTGATCCAGGTGCTGCAGCGGCGCACGAAGAACAATCCCGTGTTGATCGGAGAGCCCGGCGTCGGCAAGACGGCGATCGTCGAAGGTCTCGCGCAGCGCATCGTCAATGGCGAAGTGCCGGAAGGCTTGCGCGACAAGCGCGTGCTTTCGCTCGACATGGGATCGCTGATCGCCGGCGCGAAATTCCGCGGCGAATTCGAGGAGCGCCTGAAGAGCGTTCTCAGCGATCTCGCCAAGCAGGAAGGCCAGATCATTCTGTTCATCGATGAGCTGCACACCGTCGTCGGCGCCGGCAAGGCCGAAGGCGCAATGGACGCCGGCAACATGCTGAAGCCGGCGCTCGCGCGCGGCGAACTGCATTGCATCGGCGCGACGACGCTCGATGAGTATCGCAAGTACATCGAAAAAGACGCCGCGCTCGAACGTCGCTTCCAGAAGGTGTTCGTCGGCGAGCCGAGCGTCGAAGACACGATCGCGATCCTGCGCGGATTGAAGGAAAAATACGCCGTGCATCATGGCGTCGAGATCACCGATCCCGCGATCGTCGCAGCGGCCACGCTCTCGCATCGTTACATCTCGGATCGTCAATTGCCGGACAAGGCGATCGACTTGATGGACGAAGCCGCGTCGCGCATCCGCATGGAAATCGATTCCAAACCCGAGGAGCTCGATCGCAAGGAACGACGCCTGATTCAGCTCAAGATCCAGCGCGAAGCGTTGAAGAAGGAAAAGGATTCGGAATCGAAGCAGCGCCTCGCCGATCTCGAAAAAGAGATTGCGGTGCTCGAGCGCGACTATTCGGATCTCGAAGAGGTGTGGAAATCCGAAAAGGCAACGCTGCAAGGCGCGACCAAGATCAAGGAGCAGATCGAAGCGGCGAAGCTCGAGCTCGAAGCCGCGCAGCGCCGGCAGGACTACGCGAAGATGAGCGAGATCCAGTACGGCCGCGTTCCGGAACTGGAAAAACAGCTCAAGGTCGCGCAGGAAGCCGAGAACAAAGGCTTCACGCTGCTGCAGGATCGCGTGACCGCCGAGGAAATCGCCGAAGTCGTTTCGCGCTGGACCGGCATCCCGGTTTCGAAGATGCTCGAAGGAGAACGCGAAAAATTGCTGCGCATGGAAGATGCGCTGCATGAGCGCGTCGTCGGACAGGACGAGGCGGTGCATGCGGTTGCCGACGCGATCCGGCGTTCGCGCGCGGGGCTTTCCGACCCGAGCCGCCCGAACGGCTCGTTCCTGTTCCTGGGTCCAACCGGTGTCGGCAAGACGGAGCTCTGCAAGGCGCTCGCCGAATTTCTCTTCGATTCGACCGACGCGATGATCCGCATCGACATGAGCGAGTTCATGGAAAAGCATTCCGTGAGCCGGCTCATTGGCGCGCCTCCCGGTTACATCGGTTACGAAGAGGGCGGTTATCTCACCGAAGCCGTGCGCCGCCGTCCGTACAGCGTGATCCTGCTTGACGAAGTCGAGAAGGCCCATCACGACGTGTTCAACGTGCTGCTGCAGGTGCTCGACGACGGACGCCTGACCGACGGCCAGGGCCGCACGGTCGATTTCCGCAACACCGTGATCGTGATGACGTCGAATCTCGGCTCGCAGCAGATCCAGGACATGTCCGATCGTGGCGGCAGCGACAGCGAAGAGGACTACACGAAGATGAAAGCCGCGGTGATGGGCGTCGTGCAGGCGCACTTCCGGCCGGAATTCATCAATCGCCTCGACGAGATCGTTGTGTTTCGTGCGCTCGACAAATCACAGATTCGCAAGATCGCCCGCATCCAGATCAACTATCTCGCCAAGCGGCTGTCTGAGCGCCAGCTCAAACTCACGCTCACGGACAAGGCGCTCGATCTTGTCGGCAATGTCGGGTTCGATCCGGTGTACGGCGCGCGCCCGCTGAAGCGCGCGATCCAGCAGCAGCTGGAGAATCCGTTGGCGAGGCAGATTCTCGAAGGGAAGTTCCAGCCGGGGGATACGGTCGCTGTGGATGCTGCGGGCGGACATCTGGTCTTCGAGCGACGCGCGTAGGGTTTCAATCGACGCGAGTGGGTTTTCAATCAGCGCGCTCACATCCCCTCTCCCGCTTGCGGGAGAGGGTAGGGTGAGGGAAGGCTTGTGATTTTTCCCTCACGACTAATGCATCGAGCGCACCACTCCGATTGCCCTCACCCCAGCCCTCTCCCGCGAGCGGGAGAGGGGGAAGGGTACGAAGCGTGCGGATGACCTGCTAGAAATCGCGCGTGACGCGCACGCCG
>DASYJJ010000275.1:0-2802 GCA_035996605.1 Rhodanobacteraceae bacterium | reverse complement strand
GCGATGGCGACGATGGACGTGATCAAGCTCGCCGGCGGCGAGCCCGCCAATTTCCTCGATGTCGGCGGCGGTGCGACCAAGGAGCGCGTGACGGAAGCATTCAAGCTGATCCTTTCATCCGACAAGGTGCGCGCGATCCTGGTCAACATCTTCGGCGGCATCGTGCGTTGCGATTTGATCGCCGAAGGCATCATCGCGGCGGTGAAAGAAGTCGGGCTCAAGATTCCGGTTGTCGTACGCCTGCAGGGCACCAACGTCGAGAAAGGTCGCGAGCTGCTCGCGAATTCGGGGCTTGCGATCACGCCGGCGGACGATCTCAACGACGCGGCGCGAAAAGCCGTCGCGGCCGTGAAGCACTAGCCGCTCTCCCGCTTGCGGGAGAGGGCTGGGGTGAGGGCAATCCTGCAGCGACCTCACAAGCGTGCCCTCATCCGCCTTCGGCACCTTCTCGCGCGAACGGGAGAAGGGAAAGCGAATACCTAAGGACTAAGCATGAGCGTTCTGGTCAACAAGAACACCAAAGTGATCTGCCAGGGTTTCACCGGGCAGCAGGGTACGTTTCATTCCGAGCAGGCCGTCGACTACGGCACCAAGCTGGTCGGCGGCGTGACGCCCGGCAAGGGCGGCACGGAGCATATCGGCCTTCCGGTATTCAATACGGTGCAGGATGCCGTCAACGATACCGGCGCCGATGCATCGATGATCTTCGTGCCGCCGCCGTTCGCGGCCGACGCGATCATGGAAGCCGCAGACGCCGGCATCCGCGTGATCGTCGCGATCACCGAAGGTATTCCGGTGCTCGACATGCTTCGCGTCAAGAACGTGCTCAAGAAATATCCGGATACCGTGCTGATCGGCCCGAACTGTCCCGGCATCATCACGCCGGGCGAATGCAAGATCGGCATCATGCCAGGCCACATCCACAAGCCCGGCAAGATCGCGATCGTTTCGCGCTCCGGCACGCTGACTTACGAAGCCGTGTTCCAGACGACGAACGTTGGTCTTGGCCAATCGACCGTCATCGGCATCGGCGGCGATCCGATCAACGGCTTGAGCTTCGTCGATTGCCTCAAGCTTTTCCAGGACGATGCGCAGACCGAAGGCATCATCATGGTCGGCGAGATCGGCGGCAGCGCCGAAGAGGAAGCCGCGGAATTCATCGAAGAAAGCGTCACCAAGCCCGTTGTCGCGTTCATCGCGGGCGCGTCCGCTCCCGCGGGCAAACGCATGGGCCACGCGGGCGCGATCATCTCGGGCGGCAAAGGCACCGCAGCGGCGAAATTCGCAGCGCTCGAAAAGGCCGGTGTGACCACCGTCAAATCCCCGGCCGATCTCGGCAGCGCGATCGCCGCACGTTTGAAAAAACGCTGAGGGAACCGCCGGCAACCACGGCAAGCTGAACGACATAAGCCGAAGCAGGCCGAAGCAAGCAGGAATTCTCGCACACGCATTTGCAGCCGTTTCGCGCGCGCGACGTCGTAATTTCTCGCGCTTCGGCGTTCTTACCCCGATACCATACGGCCGAGTGCCGGCAAGGGCATAGGGGGAGAAGGGGACATGCACCGACTTCTGGTCGCGTCGCTGGCTGCGGCTGTCACTATCGCGTCCGCGGCACCGCCGTGGCCGAACGATCCCAGCGGCGCGCCGTCCGTAACGGATCCGTCGGTCCCGCTTTCGTACGTCGGCAACGACGCCAGCGTTTCGCTTGGCATCAACGAAGACGGCCACACCGAAGGCCAGATCATGGGCGTCTTCGCGCGCAACAACGCGCGCGCCGCGGTCGCCCAGCTCTGGTGGGCTCGCACCGGCGCCGGCGGCGTGCAGGGTGATTTCAACTGGCTGTGGGGCATGACCGCACTCGAAGCACGCGAGCATCCCGACGAGGCCACGGTCGCGCGACTCAGCTTCGCCCTCGACCAGAATTCGGACCATGATCGCAAGGCGACCGTCGGTTTCGGCATCGAGCGCCGCGCATTTTCGATCGAGGCCTATCTCGCCGGCGGCATCACCGGCGCGCGTCACTCCGATACCGCGATTGCAAACGATCTCACGACGGTCAACGGCTCCGACACGATCGGCGACTACACGCAGGTGCTGACGACGACCACCGAAACGATTTTCGATCGTCACCCATACGGCACCGAAATCGGGCTCGAAGCGAGTCATTTTTTCGAAGGCACGTCGACGCGTCTCCACGGCGGCTTTGGATTTCAGGACGGCAGTGGCGGTGCGCGTTCGAACACGGTTTCGCTCGGCGTAGACACACCGCTCGGCACGCGCGGCTGGGGACTTTCGGCGCTGGCCGAACACGTCTCCAAACAAGGCAGCCTCGACAGCGACCAGAGCGACGATCGCGTCGCGGTATTCCTCCGTTACGAATTCGGCTCGCACGGATCGTTCGTGCCGACCAGCCAGCTCGAGGATCCTGCGTGGATCTCGCGCTCGCTCGGACGCCCGTCGAGCGCGCATCCGCGCATCGTCGAATCGTATCGCACGCAGAAAACACAAAACGTCAGCACGACACGGTCGCCGAAGCAGTACACCAACCATTTCCCGATCGCTCAGAACGACGCTGCGACCGTGACCGACGGCACTTCGGCGACGATTCCTGTGCTCGCGAACGACAGCGACCCCGATGGCGATCCGCTCACGATCAGCGCTGTGACTGCGCCCGCGCATGGCACCGCCGCGATTGCGGGTTCGACGATCGTTTACACGCCGGCAACGGGTTTTTCGGGCGGCGACACGTTCCGCTACACGATCGGCGATGGCCACGGTGGCTCGGCGAGTGCGACTGTTTCG
>DASYJJ010000274.1:0-2569 GCA_035996605.1 Rhodanobacteraceae bacterium | reverse complement strand
TACTCGAATGCATGGCCGAGCGCCTTGGATAAATCGGTCATCGCGAGCATCACGATGCGGATGCCGTCGATGGCGAGGATCTCGTCGATCTCCCTGATCGCGGTGCCCGCTTCGACGTGCGGGACGAACACCGCGACATCCGCGTTCTTCTTGTTCATCGCCTGAAACGTTTCGTTCGAATTCGGATATTCGCCGGTGCCCGAGCGGTGCCAGTCGCGCGCGACCTCGACGCACGCGCGCACCTGCACCGCCGACGCGATCGAGGCGCCGACGATTTCGATGCCGAGACTGAACGCGCGCTGCACGTCGACCGTCACCTGCAGCGACTCGGTGCCGCCGAGCCACGGATTCGACGGCAGCCGTATCCACGTCGTCAGGCCGACGCCAAGTGCCGCGCGATGGATATGATCGAGCTCGCGCCAGTCCATCGCGGAGAACATCATGTCGGGCCGCACGAAATCGAAACCGGCGCGCG
Organism: Rhodanobacteraceae bacterium; assembly: GCA_035996605.1. Classification (GTDB taxonomy): domain Bacteria; phylum Pseudomonadota; class Gammaproteobacteria; order Xanthomonadales; family Rhodanobacteraceae; genus Dokdonella_A. The sequence goes on along the minus strand of DASYJJ010000274.1, from coordinate 2,094 downwards.
CAATTGTCGGAACCCAGCTCGGCCCGCCTTTCAGCCATACGCCCAGCGCCATTTCGCCTGCGCCCAACCGCTCGAAAAGTCTGCTCATGCCGGTTCCTCCGTAAAGTTGATTGCGCTCAAGTCTACTCGCTCTGCAAACGCAGCCGCGCCGTGACCCGTGCCCACTTCTCGATATCCCTTTTCATCACCTGCGCGAACTGTGCGGACGTGCTGCCGATGACGTCGGCACCCTGCGATGCAAGCTTCTCCCTCGCATCGCCGGTTTTGAGTATGGCGACCAGTTCGCGATTGAGCTGCGCGACGATTTCGGCGGGCGTCTTCGCCGGCGCGACGAGCCCGTACCACGCGTCGGCCTGATAGCCGGACACGCCCGATTCCGCGACCGTCGGCAACTGCGGATAAAGCGCGCTGCGTTCCTTCGACGTGATCGCCAGCGCGCGGAGTTTTTTCGCGAGCACGTAAGGCCGCGAGTTGATCGTATTGCTCGCCATCAGCTGCACGTGCCCGCCCGCGAGATCGACCAGCGCAGCGGAGCCGCTTTTATACGGCACGTGCAGTGCCTTGATGCCAGCCATCTCCTCGAACAGCGCGAACGCAAGGTGCGTTCCGCTGCCGGTGCCGGCAGACGCGAAGTACAGTTCGCCCGGCCGCTTGCGCGCGAGCGCGATCAGCTCGCGCACGTTCGTCGCCGGCACGCTCGGATGTACGACGATCCAGTACGGCAGCGATGCGACGAGGCTCACGTACGCGAAGTCGTTGACGGGATCGAAAGGCAGATTCTTGCGGATACCGGCGTCGATCGCGTGGCTGTTGGTGACCATCAACAATGTATAGCCGTCCGGCGGCGCTTTTGCGGCGAGTTCGGAAGCGAGCATGGTGCCCGCGCCCGGACGATTGTCCATCACGACAGGTTGGCCGAGCGCAGCGCCGAGCGGCGTCCCGAGCGCGCGCGAGATCGTGTCGACGCCGCCGCCCGGCCCGGCCGGGATGATCAGGCGGATCGCGTGCGACGGATAAGGTTGCGCAACTGCCGCGCCGGCGGCAAACCCCAGGATCAAGCAGAGCTGACGCATATGCTCGCGGAGAGCAGCCCCGGCAGGGTTAAGGTCGCGAATTTCGAATCGTCGAATGACACGATCGATTACTCCACCTTGACGCCGGCGGCGGCGATGATCCTGTTCCACTTCGCGAGTTCGGCCGCGATGAAGCGCGCAAATTCTTCCGGCGTATTCGGCGCGGGCTCAAGGCCTTGCGCCGAAAGTTTGTCCACGATATCGGGCGTGCGCAGCGCGACATTAATTTCGCTTTGCAGTTTCGCGACGATCGAAGCCGGCGCGCCGGCGGGCGCGAGCACGCCGTACCACGCGCTCGCGTCGTAACCCGGAAGGCCGGATTCCGCAATTGTCGGAATCTCGGGCAGTCCCGCCGCGCGCTTCGCGGTCGTCACGCCTAGCGCGCGCAGCCGTTTCGCCTGCACGTGCGGCATGGCGGAAGGGCCGGTCGGAAAGGACAGCGACTCCTGGCCCGCGATCAGATCGGTCATCGCCTGCGCGTTGCCTTTGTATGGCACGTGCACGATGTCGACGCCAGCCATCGCCTTGAAAAGCTCGGCCGCCAGATGCGGCGGCGTACCGTTGCCGGGGGACGCATACAAGAGTTGACCGGGCCGGCTTTTCGCGAACGCGATGAGTTCCCTGACGTTGCGCGCCGGCAATGACGGATGGACGACCAGTACGCCGGGTCCGGTGACAAGCATGGTAACCGGCGCAAAATCGCGCGCGGCGTCATAGTTCAGTTTTTTATACAGGGCCGGGTTGATTGTGTGGCTGCCGGAAACGACGACTATCGTGTAACCGTCGGGCGGCGCCTTGGCCGCGAGTTCGGTGCCTATGGTGCCGCCGGCGCCGCCGCGGTTGTCGATCACGAACGACCCGCCCGTGCGCTCAGCGACTTTCTGGAAGATCATGCGCGCAACGATGTCCGTGCCGCCGCCCGCGGGAAAAGTGACGATTACCCTCACCGCACGCTCCGGATAATCCGCGGCACCCGCAACATTCATGGCCGTCAGCGCGAGCGCTGCGCAAAGCCGAAATC
>DASYJJ010000273.1:0-8805 GCA_035996605.1 Rhodanobacteraceae bacterium | reverse complement strand
CCGGCGTCGCGCAGCACCTGGCGCGCGCGGGTCTGGTCTTCGGAGCGCACGACCCAGACCTGCGGCCACGAGTCGCGATCGCCGCGCTCGCTGTAGCTGAACCGTTTCCAATCAGAACCTTGGTAGGCGCGACGGTTGCTGATCGTCGTCTGGATGCCGTTCTCGGTCATCAATGCGACGACACGCTCGATGTTGGCGTTGCGTGGCGATGTGTAGATCTGACGCATATTGGTTCAATCAGGTAACGAGGTCGCGCATCGCGCAACGAGGCCTTCCCCTTTCCCGCTCGCGGGAGAGGGCAGGGTGAGGGCACGCCGGCACAGACTCGAAAGCGCCCTCATCCGCCTTCGGCACCTTTCTTCCGCGAAGCGGAAGAAGCGAACGAAAACCGGTTCGCGTTATATCGCATCGGCGCCCTCCGCGCGCAAGCGGATCAGCCCTTCCTGCGCAGTCGACGCGACCAAGCGCCCGTCCTCGCTGTAGATCATGCCGCGTGCGAGCCCGCGCGCGCCTTGCGCGGTCGGGCTGTCGCAGGAATACAAAAGCCATTCGTCCGCGCGGAACGGCCGGTGAAACCACAGCGCGTGATCCAGGCTCGCCATCTGCACGTTCTTTTGCAGATACGAGATGCCGTGCGGAAACGTGGTCGTGCCGATCAGATGGAAATCGGACGCATACGCCAGCATCGAACGGTGCAGCACGACATCGTCCGGTGCGCGATCGATGAGCCGGAACCACACGTGCTGATAGGGCGGCTGCTTGCCGGGATTGAGCTCATCGCGCGGATAAACGCGACGGAACTCGAACGGCCCGCGCATGCCGAGCCAGCGCCGGAGTTTGGGGGGAATTCGCGCAAGCTCATCGGACGGAATTTCGGGGCGTGCCGGCAGATCCGCAGGCTTCGGGACCTGAGGCATCGGCATCTGATGCTCGACGCCGGGTTCGGCGATGTGGAACGACACCGAGCAGTTGAAGATCGTCTGCCCGTGCTGGATCGCGACGACGCGACGCACCGAGAAACTGCCGCCATCGCGGGTACGTTCGACGTTGTATACGATCGGTTTCTGGATATCTCCAGCGCGAAGAAAATACGCGTGCAGCGAATGCGCGCTGCGCTCGGCGTCGACGGTCTGTTGTGCGGCGGACAGCGCCTGCCCGAGCACCTGGCCGCCGAACACGTAGTGCGTGCCGATGTCGCGGCTTTCGCCGCGAAAGAGATTGTCCTCGAGACGTTCGAGTCGAAGCAGGGCGATGAGTTCTTCGACGAGTGCGTCGGTCATGTTTCGGCGCGCGATGAAAGGGCAGGCGAGTATAGCCGCGCGCTAACTCGAGACGGCGCGCGGCCGTCAGTCTCGATGCTCCGCGGACGGCTGCAGCCGCTCGAGCCCGCTCGCGTTGACGACTTCGTCCCATGGGAAAAGCGGCCCGGGATCCTGCCGCCGCGGCAGCAGCGTTGCCGGATCGTCGCTCGACGGCTCGAGCCTGCGGTCGAGATCTTCGTGCCCCGCGATCCAGCGCAGGTTCGGCAAATCGTTGCGCAACTTGCCGAGCAAGCTGCGCAGCGCGTCGATCTGCTGCTGCGTATACGGTTCGGTGAACGCCTGGTGGCGGCTGTCGTTCCAGTACGGATAGCGGCCGCGATTGACGAGCTCGATGCCGATCGAGCGCGTGTTGTAGCCGAACGTCTGATTCGCGACCCGCGTGTCGGCGACGAAGCGGAACACAGCGCCGTCGCGGTCGACGTAGTAGTGACCGCTGTTGCCGGTGCCTTTTTCGTAGCGGACCTTCTCGCCGAATTCGCGCGCGAGTTTCATGTCGGGCAATTCCGTGCAGTGCATTACGACCAGATCGATGGCCGCCGGCGCGCGCGTGTCGAGCCGCTCTTCGTACGGAAGTGGCCAATCCTGGATGGCGATCGTCGCGGGCATTGGCGAAGTTTCGCATGCAAGCGGGATGGATGCAGCCTGCCGCGGAAGTCGCCCGCGTCGTTGGTGCTACGATCGGATGTTGATCGCGGCGCGATGAGAGCGGGGCACGATGAAAGGCACGGTCATTCTCTCGCACGGCCTCGAAAGCGGCCCGAATGCGACCAAGGTGAGCGCACTGGCGAGAGTTGCCGACGTGCTCGGCTGGGAGAGCATCCGACCGGATTATCTCGACATCGACGCGCGCAAGGATCCGCGCGCGATCGACGCGCGCATCGCGCGCGCGCTCGCGCACACGCCGGGTCAAGGCCGTGTCGTGTTCGGCGGTTCGAGCATGGGCGCGTTCGTTTCTGGTTTTGCTTCGCTCGAACACGCTTGCGCGGGTTTGTTCCTGCTCGCGCTGCCGCTCGAGATCCCCGGATACTGGCGGCGCTTCTCCGCCGCCGAAGTGCCGGTCGCGATGGTTCACGGTTGGAAAGACGAGCTTTGTCCGGTCGACGCTGCGATTGATTTCGCGCGCGCACACGGCGCCGTGATGCATGTCGTGCCCGACGATCACCGGCTCGGCGCGCACGTCGATTTCTGCGCCGTGCAATTCCGGCGATTCCTGCTGGCGCTTGGCTGACATGGCGACGGAGACGCGAACCTATTTCGCGACGTGCGCGAAGGGCATCGAATATCTCCTTCGCGATGAGTTGCGCGCGCTTGGCGCTCCGGCTGCGCACGAGAAACTTGCGGGCGTCCAGTTTTCCGGCGATCTCGCGATGGGTTATCGCGCGTGCCTCGAATCCAGGCTGGCGAGCCGGATCCTGATGCCGCTCGCAGAGTTCGACGCGGCCGACGCCGATGCGCTCTATGCGGGCGTGCAGTCGATCGATTGGACCCTCCATCTCGCCGTGGATGGCACGCTCGCGGTCGACGCGGTGAGCACGGCAAGCACGATGCGCCACACGCAATTCATCGCGCAGCGCGTCAAGGATGCGATCGTCGATCAATTCCGCGCCAGTACCGGCGCGCGCCCGAGCGTCGATATCGAACAGCCCTCGGTACGCATCAATCTCAGGCTGTATCGGGATCGCGCGACGCTTTCGCTTGATCTCTCCGGCACTCCGCTGCATCGACGCGGCTGGCGGCGCGGGCAGGGCGAAGCGCCGCTGAAAGAAAATCTGGCCGCCGCGATGCTGCTCCGCGCCGGTTGGCCGCAAGTGTTCGCAGCCGGCGGTGCGCTCGTCGATCCGATGTGCGGTGCGGGTACGTTGCTGATCGAAGGTGCGCTGATGGCGGCCGATGCCGCTCCGGGTCTGCTGCGCGAATATTTCGGTTTTCTCGGCTGGCGCGGCCACGACGGCGTGCTGTGGTCGACCTTGCTCGATGACGCGAGGCAACGCGCCGAACAAGGACTACGCAAGTTGCCCGCGCTGTTCTTCGGCTACGACAATGATCCGCACGTACTGAATGAGGCGAAGCGCAACGCGCAGGCCGCCGGCGTTGCGGGTTTCCTGCATCTGGCGCGGCGTGACGTCGACCATCTGCAGCGTCCGGAGGAGTGCACAAGTCCTGGCCTTGTGATCTGCAATCCGCCGTATGGGGAACGGATTGGCGAGCAGTCAAAGCTCGCGCCGCTGTACCACACGCTCGGCGATCGGCTGCGCACGCAATTCATCGGCTGGCGCGCGGCGATCATCACGTCCGACGACGAGCTCGGTCATGCGCTGGGCTTGCGCGCGCAGAAGCGCTACGTCTTGTTCAACGGCGCGTTGGAATGCCGATTGCTCACGTTCGATCTCGCCGTCGAAGAGCGGCCACGGGAAAGAATCGACCGGCCGCTTTCGGCCGGCGCCGAGGCGGTCGCCAATCGAATCACGAAGAATGCGCGGCATCTGCGCAAGCGCCTGGCGAAGGAGGCGATCGGCTGTTATCGGATCTACGACGCCGATTTGCCCGAATACGCGGCGGCGATCGATGTCTATACGGCCATAGACGAGCAACCGCGCGAGCACGAAACGACGCGAGCGATTATTTCAGCGACGGATGAAAGTGCAACTCGAACGTGGTTGCACGTGCAGGAGTACGCGCCGCCCAAGGACGTTCCGGAAAACACCGCACGCGATCGCATGCGCGATCTCGTGCGCGCCACGACGACGGCGCTCGACGTGCCGCGCGAGCGCATTGCATTGAAGACGCGTTATAGAGCCAAGGGCGGCTCGAAGTACGGGCGCCTCGCGGAACGCAACGAATTCCTTTGGGTCGAAGAGGGCGGGCTCGCTTTCCGCGTGAACCTTTTTGATTATCTCGACACCGGACTTTTTCTCGACCACCGTCCCGTGCGCGCGCGTATCCGCGAGCTCGCGCTCGGGAAGCGCTTCCTCAATTTGTTCTGCTACACCGCGACCGCGAGCGTCCACGCGGCTGCGGGTGGCGCGCGCACGACGACGAGCGTCGATCTTTCGGGAACGTATCTCGAATGGGCTTCGCGCAATTTCGCGCGCAATGGATTCACCGGGGCGGCGCATCTGCTGGTGCAGGCGGACGTTCTTTCCTGGCTGGCGCACGAACCTGGCGAGTACGACCTGATCTTCGTCGATCCGCCGACGTTCTCCAATTCCAAGCGCACCGACGATTTCGACGTGCAGCGCGATCATGTGCGCCTTCTTGAATTGTGTGTTGCGCGTTTGGCGCGCGATGGGCTGATCCTGTTCTCCACGAACGCGCGACGATTCAGGCTGGATGGTGACGCACTTGGCGATGCGAGTGTGCGCGACATCACGACCGCGACGATTCCGTTCGATTTCGCACGCAATCCGCGCATCCACGCGTGCTACGAGCTTGTTCGCGCGAATTCCGGCATTGCAAATCGCTGACGTTTTCTTAACGCCGGGCAGTGAAGAATTTCAGTCCGGATTCAGCCGTTGCGCCGCACCATGCGGTTGCAATTCCTGAAGGAGGGATTTCAATCATGTCTGCATTGCGCAAGTACAGCGTCCGCGTTGCGTTGCTGGGCCTTCTCGGCGCCGGCGCCGTGGCAGCGCCGTCTGCGTTCGCTGGCGGTTACTACGGTCACGGCCATGGCGGCTACGGTCATAGTCACGTCAGCTTCGGGCTTAACATCGGCGTGCCCGGTTTCAGCGTCGGCTACGGCGGCTACGGCGGTTATGCCGCGGCTTACTATCCGGGCTATTACCCGGCGGCGTACTACGCGCCGGCCTACTACCCGGCGTATTACCCGTCGTCGTACTACCCGGGTTATGCCTCGGTCTACTACTCCGGCGGCTACGGTGGTCACGGTTACTACCACGGCCATGGCTATTACCACGGCGGTGGCGGCTACCATGGCCATGACTCCGGTGGTCACTCCAATTCCTACTATCACGGCAGATAAATACCTGCCGTAACGCTCAACGCTGGTAGCGTACCCCTCCCTCCCCCTTCCCCGTTACCAGCGTACCCGCCCCGCGACGATTTCCCCTGGTCGTCGCGGGGTTTCTAATTTCGAAGGGTCGTTCCGTTTCACAGGCGATGGCGCGGTCGCGTATGATCGGCCCCCTTGCCATGCGGGACCTCTGCATGACCCACGATCGTCCGCGCAGCCGGCGCAAGCCTCCAGGCCGGCGCGATTCAGTAGCACAGCCGGACGCGTGGACGTTCTTCCGCCAGTGGCTGCGCAATCCGCGCGCGATGGCTGCGCTGTCGCCTTCGAGCCGCCAGCTGGCGCGGCTCATGATCGAGCAGCTGCCCGAGGTTGCGCGTCACATCATCGAGCTCGGCGGCGGTACCGGCGTCTTCACTCAGGCATTGCTGGAACACGGAATCGAGCCGGCCGAACTGCTCGTGGTCGAGCTGAACGAAGAACTGCATCAGCTCTTGCACCAGCGGTTTCCATCGGTGCATATCGTGTGCGGCGATGCGCAGGAGCTGAAAAGCATCGTTCGCGACGACGGATTTGCGGAAAACGGCGTCGATGCTGTCGTGAGCGGTCTTGGCATGCTGTCGATGTCGCGTGCGACGCAGCGCGCGATCCTCGAAGGAGTTTTCGGCGTCCTGCGCGATGGCGGACGCTTCATCCAGTTCACGTACGGTCCGGCGAGCCCGATCTCGCGCGAGGTCCTGAAGGAGCTAGGCCTCGGCGTGACGCGAGCGGGCGTCGCGTGGCTCAACGTTCCGCCCGCGACGGTTTATGTCTACTCGCGGCACCGTTCGAAAGCGGTGCCGGCGACTCGCAGCTCCCGCTCCTGACGTTTCGGCCCGGCGCAACGGCCGGGCTTGTGTCTCTTTCTTGTTCGTTGATCCGCGTGCGGCGTTTTTTCGACGCCGGGCTTCAGTTCAATCCCTCGCGTTCGATTTTCATGTCGATTCCCCCGGAATTATTTCCCGGACGCGGCCTCGTTCATGTGGATCGAGCGATGCCGGTCGAACCAGCCGATCGTATAGAGCACCTGCGCGAGCATGTTGCTCGGCCGAATGCTGATCTCATGCGATGCGCCCGGAATGCGCATCAGCGCCGTATCGACCTTGCGCAGTTTCAACGCCTGATAGAACTGCTCGGCTTCCGAGCTCGGCGTGCGATGGTCGTCTTCGCCGGTGATCATCATGGTCGGCGTCTTTACATTGCCGACGTAGGTGATCGGCGAGCGCTCCATGTAGTTCGCCTGCTGTTCCCACGGCACGCCGGGAAACCAGTAGCGCGAGAACAGCGGATACAGATCCGAAGTGAGCGCGAAGCTGTACCAGTTGATCACCGGCTTGGCGACCACTGCGGCGCGAAACCGATCGGTGTGGCCAACGATCCAGGCCGTCAACACGCCGCCACCGCTGCCGCCGGTAACGAAGAGGTTTGCGGTATCGACCGATCCGCGCGCGATGGCCGCGTCGACGACGCTGATCAAGTCGTCGTAGTCCTTGCCCGGATACGCATTCTGGATCAGGTTCGCGAATTCGCTGCCGTAGCTCGTGCTGCCGCGCGGATTCGCATACACGACGATGTAGCCGTGCGCGGCATACAGCTGCGTTTCCGGCGCGAAGCGCGGACCGTAGTTCGCGAATGGGCCGCCGTGGATCTCGAGCATCAGCGGATATTTTTTCGCCGCGTCGAAATCGGGCGGTGTCACCAGCCATGCTTCGACCTCGCGGCCGTCGGCGCTCGACTTGACGTGCATCTCCTGCACCTGCGCGAGCTTCTTGTGACCGAGCAGGTTCGCATTGAGATCCGTCAGGTATCGCGGCTTGCCGCCGCGATCGACGATGGCGACATCGGCCGGCCGGTACGCGCTGCCGCGCGTATACGCGACGCGGCCCGCCGCCACCGACATCGCACCGCCACTGTAAGGTCGGCCCATGCCGGTGCCGCCGAAGTCGTCGGCGAGCGTCTGCACCTTGCCACCGTCCGCGGAGATCCAGCCGACTTTGGTGACTCCGTGATCGTCGTAGTGGAAGAATAGCCCGCGAGCGCCATCCCAACCGATATCGTCGACGTCGAAATCGAAATCCGGCGTCAGCACATGCGGCGACCCGCCCGCGAGATCCATTGCGTAGATGTGCGAGCCCTGATACGGCTTGCCGTTGTCGTCGTAGCCGAGCCAGGCGATACGCTTGCCGTCCGGCGAAACGACGGCGCCTTGATCCGGACCTTTGCGCTCCGTCAACCGAGTGATCGCGCCCGAATCAATGTCGACGCGATAGAGCTCGCTTTCGAGCGGCTCGTATTCCCAATCCTCATCGAAGTTGCTCGACACGATCAGCGAGCGGCTGTCGCGCGTCCAGGCCGGAACGCCCATGAAATTGTGCTTGCCCACGGTGATTTGCCGCGCCGCACCGCCGTCGGCGGCGACGACGAACACGTGCGTGTATCCGGGATCGACGTAGCCGCCGCCATCGAGACGATAGATCACCCGATCGATGATTCTCGGCGGCGCCGCCCATTCGGCGCCTTTCGGCGGAGCCGGCATTTGCGCCAAAGACATGTCGGGCGCCGGCACGCGCATCGTGAACGCGATCCATTTGCCATCCGGCGAAAAGCTGAGACTTCGCGGCCCTTGTGTCAGATGCGTGATCGCGGCCGATTCCGCGCGATCCATCCAGCGCACGAAGATCTGCGATTTGCCGTCTTCGGTCGCGACCCAGGCCAAGCGCTTTCCATCCGGCGACCACGCAGTTCCGCTGTCGTTGGCCGCGCCCGTCGTCAGTGGGCGGTTGTCGCGTCCGTCGCTGTCGACGATCCAAAGATTCGAGCGCCGGCGATCCTTCATCACGTCGAACCACGATCGTTCGTAGACGACGGCCTTTCCGTCCGGAGAAAGCTGCGGGTAGTCCGCCCATTGCATCTGGAACACGTCCATCGGCTGGAGCGGTTCCGGCTCGCTCGATTGCGCACGCGCCAGCGCAGCAGCAAAGGCAAGAATGAGGCAGGGCAGGCGGCGAATCATGGGCATCCGAGGCTCCGGCGGCAAAAAACGGCTCCGCACTATGGTCGTGGGGCGCCGTATCGCACAGTGACTTTGGTTGGGGTTGGGTCGGCTTGCGTTCGGCTCCGGCCGACGCCGTCTCTACGGCGGGGGGTCAGCGGCGTCATGGTAACGTTCGGCCAGCGTAATAAACTTCGAAAACGGCGCCCGCGGTTTCGCGGGGCCGGAGGCGTGCGCGAGGATTTTAGATCATGAACGAGTGGCCGAAAAACGAATGGATGGACCAGTGGCAGGCGATGTCGCGCCAATACTGGAACGCCTGGCAGGACATGACGCGCGAAGCGGCCGGATCGTCCGCCGCGAACAATCCGGCCGGCGTGCCCTGGCACGAAGGATTCGAGCAGTGGTCGCGGATGTTCGCCGGAGCGGGCAAGCAGAGCGAGACCATCGAACGCGTGCTCGCCAGCGCACGGAGCTTCACG
>DASYJJ010000272.1:0-9343 GCA_035996605.1 Rhodanobacteraceae bacterium | reverse complement strand
CTCGACCTTTTGCTGACGCACCGTTTGCAGCCCGAATTTCCCGTCGACCGCATCACGCTTGTCTACGACTTTCCCGCGTCGCAATGTGCATTGGCGAAGATACGCGACGGAAATCCGCAGGTTGCCGAGCGCTTCGAGCTTTTTCTCGGCGGCTACGAGCTCGCCAACGGGTATCACGAACTGACCGATGCGGCTGAGCAGCGCGCACGCTTCGAGCGCGACAACGAGCGCCGGCGCGCACGCGGTCAGCGCGAAATTCGTATCGACGAGCGATTCCTGGCGGCGTTGCCGCGTCTGCCGGCTTGTGCGGGCGTCGCGCTCGGCGTCGAGCGTTTGCTGATGTGCCTCGCCGGCACGGATGACATCGGCGACGTCATCGCATTTCCATTTTCCGAGGCGTGATCCGACGCTTCGCTCCCGGCAGGCGCAGACACGCGACGCAGCCGTGCGCATCGTCGCGATTCTCGAGCGTCAGCGATCCGCCGTGCGCTTCGACGATCTGCCGCGCAAGCACCAGCCCGATGCCGGAACCGCCGCGCTTGGTCGTGAAGAACGGAACGAACAGGTTTTCGCTTGGCGGCAGGCCCGGGCCGCCATCGATCACCTCCACGACGAGCCGGTCGCCGTCCGTTCGCCAGCGCAAGCGCACATCGGCGCCGGTGGTGAGCGCAGCGTCGGTCGCGTTCTGGATCAGGTTGATCAGCGCCTGTTCGATTTGATCGGCATCGATGTCGAGCCGAACGCTCGGCCCGTCGTCAACCTGCACGACGATGCGCTGCTCGAGCCGCGCGGTTCGGCGCGCCAGTTCGTCGAATGCGATTTCGACCGGATGCGGCGGCGGAAGTCGCGCCAACGCCGTGTAGCGCGCCATGAAACGCGCGAGCGCTTCGGCACGATCGCCGATGATGTCGAGCGCATTGCGCGCATCTTCGCGCCAGTCGGCGGGAAGCGGCTCGGTCGCGATGAGTTTCGACAACGTCGCGGCCATCGAGCGGATCGGCGCCAGCGAATTGTTGAGCTCGTGACCCAGCACGCGCAGCAGGCGTTGCCAGGCGAGACGTTCTTCCTCGCGCAGCGTTCGGCTGAGGTCCGTGATGACGAGAAGGTCATGCGGCTTTCCGCCTTCGCGAAAGCGCGCGCGTCGAACTTCCCAGCGTCCGCTCGCTCCCGGAAACGAACGTTCGACCAGGCGCGTGTCCACGATGTCGAGCCAGTCGCCGAGTCCAAGATCTGCCGCAACGCGACCGTCCAGCTCCGCGAAGTGCGCGCCAAGAAGCCGCTCGGCTGCGGGATTGGTCAGTTTCAGCCGCCGCTTGTCGTCGAACGCGATGACGGCGATGTCGAGCGCGGCGATGACCTTGGCCAGAAGCGCGCTCTTTTCCTCGAACGTGAGCCGCTGCTCGCGAAGCGTCTGCGACAACGCATTGATCTCGATGACGACTTCGCCGATCGCATCGCCACGCCGCGCGCGCGAACCGCGCAGGCTGTAATCGCCCTCGCGCAGCGCTTCGAGGAGGTTCGCCAGAGTATTGAGCGGATACACTGCGCGGCGCCGCACCGCGAATGCAAGGCCGAGCGTGATCAGCGCGATCGCACCCCAAATCGCGAGTGCGCGCCCGATGTCGTCGGTCGCGAAATAGAGCGCAGCAAGCAGCGCAAGCAGTCCCGGCGCGGCGGCGAGCAGTGTGCCCGCCAGCAGTCGCGTTTCATGGTTCCAGCGGGAGCTATCGCCGCTCATCGCGAAGGAGTGTAGCGGACACGCCGCCGCTGGCCGACACCCGCGCCGTGTCGCTCATTCGATGTTGTATTTTTCCATGCGCCGATACAGCGAAGGGCGGCTGAGACCCAGCAGGGTTGCCGCGCGCTGGATGTTGCCGCCGGTGCGCTCGAGCGCTTGGCGGACGAGTTGCTCCTCGGCTTCGTCGACGGTCATCGACCCGTTTGCCGCGAGGGCAGCGGCGCCGGACAACGCATGCGTCGCCTCGGGTTTGAGGTTGAGCGCGGATTCGTCGAGCGTGTCGCCGTCGAGCATCAACACCGCGCGCTCGATCACGTGAGAAAGCTCGCGCACGTTGCCAGGCCATGCGTAGGTCTTCAACGCGTGCAGCGCGGACGGCGAAAGGCGCAGGCTGTCGCGTTGATAGCGTCGCGCAAAATGCGCGAGGAACGCCTCGGCGAGCAGCGCGATGTCTTCGTCGCGCTCCCGCAATGGCGGCAGCCGCAACTCGACCGTGTTCAGGCGGAACAGAAGATCGCGGCGGAAGGTACCGCGCGCCACTTCCGCGGCAAGATCGGCGTTCGTCGCGGAGACGAGGCGCACGTCCACTTTCAACGTGCGCGACGAGCCGACCCGTTCGAGCTCGCCGTCTTCGAGCACGCGCAGCAGTTTGGGCTGCTGTGCGAGCGGAATGTTCGCGATCTCGTCGAGAAAAAGGCTGCCGCCATCGGCGAGCTCGAAGCGCCCGATGCGATCGCTCTTCGCATCTGTGAACGCGCCGCGCACATGGCCGAACATCTCGGCCTCGAAGACGGATTCGGGAATACCGCCCATGTTCACCTTGACCAGTGTCTTGGCGGCGCGCGCCGAGCGCGCATGCAGGCGGCGCGCGACGACACCCTTGCCGGTGCCGTTCTCGCCGAGGATCAAGACATTCGCATCCGTCGGCGCAACGCGGTCGAGCTGCGCAAGAACACTCTTCATCGCCAGTGATTCGGCGATGAATTCCTCGTCGGTTTCGTCGCGCAGGATTTCGTTCTCGCGCTTCAGGCGCGCCGTCTCGCCGCGTGAGTCGGCGAGCGCAAGCTGATTGCGGATCACGCTCATCAGGCGCTGGTTGTCCCACGGCTTCTCGATGAAGTCGCCGGCGCCATGCCGCATCGCCTCGACGGCAAGATCGATCGTGCCCCACGCCGTCATGACGACGACCGGCAGATCCGTGTCGACTTTCTTGATCTCTCGAAGCAGATCGATACCTTCGGCGCCCGACGTCGTGTCGCGCGCGTAATTGAGATCGATCAGCGCCGCGTCGAAACGGTGCTTGCGCAGCGCGTCGAGTGCCGCGCGCGGACCGTCGGCGGCAGCGGAATCCACGCCTTCGGCCTTCAGCAGCAGGCGCAGCGCTTCGCGCACGTCACGCTGGTCGTCCGCAATCAGGATATTCGGTCGTGCTGGGTTCGGCATGCGTTCTCCAAAGTGCATCCTGCGTGGTCGACGCCCGCGCGGCAAGTCATGTGCGCGGCGCAGCGCTTTCGATCCAGCCATCGAAGAGGCGCACGCTGCGCTGCGCTTCTGCGGCGAAGGCTTCGTTGTGCGTCACTTGGACGATGGTCATGCCGCCGCGATTGAGCTCGTGCAGAAGATCCATGATCGCGCGGGCCTGGCTCGAATGCAGCGCGCCGGTCGGCTCGTCCGCGAGCAACAGCCGCGGCCGTGTGATCACCGCGCGCGCGACCGCCACCAGCTGCTGCTGCCCGCCGGAAAGCTGGTTCGGGTAAAGGTCTTTCTTGCCGACGATGTTGAATCGATCGAGCAAGTCGCCAACCTGCGCCGCGCGCTCCTTCGATGGAACGTCGCGGTATTGCAGCGGCAGGTCGAGGTTTTCCCAGACCTTGAGATCGTCGATCAGATGATAGTGCTGGAAGACGAAAGCGATCTTGTCGCGCTGCAGCGCCTGGCGGCGTTTCGCATCAAGTTTCTCGACAGCCACGCCATCGAGCTTGTATCGCCCGGTCCAGTCGTGATCCATCATGCCGAGCACGTTGAGGAGCGAGCTCTTGCCAGCGCCGCTCGGCCCCATGACGCTGACGAATTCGCCCGCGCCGATGTCGAGATTGATATGACGCAGCACCCAGACTCGCGAACCCGCAACCGGATACGAGCGTTCGACGTCGACGAGCCGCACCATCGGATCCATCAATTCATCTCCGTGAGGCTGGCTTTCATTCGTGGCGCAATGCCACGGCAGGATCGACGCGAAGCGCACGCCGCACCGGCACGGCGACTGCGAGACCCGCTGCTGCGACGAGCACGCAGAGCGCGCCGAGCACGACGACGAGATCGGCGCCCGGCATGTCTTGCAGCGACTGTGTCAACAAACGCGCGAGCGGTATGCCGGCGAGAACGCCGAGCGCAAGACCGATGCCGAGTTGCAAAGCGCTGCGCCCAAACACGTTGGCGAGCACTCGACGCGCCGGCGCGCCGAGCGCGCGGCGCACGCCGATCTCGCGCGTGCGGCGGCTCACCGTGAAAACCATGACACCGTAGAGTCCTGCGGCGGCAAGCGCCAGCGCGATTGCACCGAACACGCCGAAGCTTTTGGCGATCACGCGCTCGCTCACGGTCGAATCGCGGATCACGGCGGAGTAATCGCGCACCCAATAAAGCGGAGCGTCGGCGTCGATCTCGTGCATGATGCCGTCGATTCGCGTCGCAAATGCCAGCGGATCGCCGCGCGTGCGCACCGCGATGCTGGCGATATAGAACACGTCCTGACTGAGTGGGCGCAGCATCGCCGGTGTCGGCTGGCCGCCCGGTGTGTCGAGCGTCAGTGGGCCGATCACGCCGACGATCGTCACGGTTGCGCCGTCGGGATCGCGTGGGTCGAGCCGGAAACGCCGGCCCAGAACAGAGGCGCCATCGCCCAGGCGCTCGACGAATTTGCGATCGACGACCGCGACCTTTTCGCTGTCGGCGCGATCGCGGCTGTCGAAGAAGCGTCCCGACTCGAGCTTGACGCCGTACGCGCCGAGGAAATGCGCGTCGACCGCACCGGAATAAAGTTGCGGCAACGTTGCGGTTCCGGGCGCTGCGCCGGCGGGAAGAACTTCGTGGAATGCATTGTAAAACGTGCCGGGCAGCGGCGTGCCGACGCTGGCGTCGACGACTTCGGCATCTTCGCGCATACGCTGCGAGATGCGTTCGTACACATGCAGCTGGTCGGCCGCCGTCGGGTGCGCGTGCGTCGAAAGGGCGACGCGCGCCGTGAGGAGGTGCGCCGGCTCGATGCCGAGATCGGCGCGATCGATCGCACCGATGCCGCGAACGAGCGTACCGACGCAGATCAGAAGTGCGCAGGACAGCGCAATTTCGCCGACGACGAGCACGCGGCTGACGCGCGCGAAGGAGCCGCCCGCGACGCTGCGCGCTCCATCGCGCAGATCGCTCGCGACCGCGAAGTCGCCGGCGCGCAGCGCGGGCAAGAGACCGGCGGCGAGTGCAGTGAACAGCGCCGCACCGGAAGCCAGCAGCAACACTGTGGCGTCGATGTCGAATCGCAGCCACTGCGGATAGAACTCGGTCTGGCTCATCACGCTTTGCTGCCAGGCGACGCCGGCTCGTGCCAGCACGAACGCGATCGCGGTGGCCGACAAGGTCAGCAATACGCTTTCGGCGAGGAGATGCGCGATCAGGCGTCGACGGCTCGCACCGAGCGCAACGCGCACGGCGAGTTCCTGCGAGCGACCTAACGTTCGCGTGAGCAGGAGGTTCGCCGCATTGGCGCAAGAGACGAGCAGCACCATGACGACCGCGGCGAGCATGCTGCCAAGCGTGCCGCGCGTGGTCCTATCGGCCGCCATGCGCGCGAGCGGCTCGGCACGGAACGTGCGGCCGAGAAAACGGTTGGGGTCCGCGCGTGCGGCATCGGCGAACCAGCTGTCGAGCGTGTTGGCGACATCCGCGTCGCCGATGCCCGCGCTGCGGCGCGCAATCACCCAATACGCATATGCGTCGGCGGGGAGACCTTCGACGATCGTCGAAGGCACCCAGAGATCTTCGTTGCGCGGATAAGTGAAATCTTTGGGCATCACGCCGATCACCGTTGCGGGTTGCCCGTCGACGCGGACTTCGCGGCCAATGATCGATGCGTCACCACCGTACCGTGCGTGCCACAGCGAGTATGAAAGCATCGTCACGGCGGGCGCGCCGGGTTTTGCATCGTCGTCGGAGAAATCGCGACCGAGCGCGGGAGCGACGCCGAGAACGTGGAAGAGATTCGATGTGACGTGCGCACCGTGATAGCGCTCGGGCCGGTCCATGTCGCTGAGGTTGATCGTGGATCGACCGGCCGCCGCGACATCGGCTTTCCCAGCGAGGTAGCGCCGGATCTGCGCAAGATCGCGGCTGTCGACGGGAAACACATCGCCAAGTCCGCCGTCGCCATGAAAACCGGCCTGCAGGAGCTCATCGGGCTTCGCGAACGGCAACGGGCGCAGGATGAATCCGTCCAGCAGCGTGAGCATGAAAATCACGCACGCAAGCCCGGCGCCGAGGACGCCGGCGATGAGCGCGGCGAATCCGGGATGCTTGAGGCTCGCGCGGAATGCGTCGCGAAGATCGTGCAGGATTGCGTTCATCGTTGGTCTACTCCGGTCCTGTCGGTCATTCGTAACGAAGCGCTTCGACGGGCGCCGTTCTTCCGGCGCGGCGCGCCGGAAGCCAGCACGCGGTGAGCGCCGTCGCCGCCAAAACAGCGAGGACGATGCCAAGACTTGGCAGATCGATCGCGCCGATGCCGAACAACTGACTTCTGAGCACGAAGCCGAGTGCAATCGCGCCGATCACGCCGAGCCCGAGGCCGAGCCCCATCAGTCGCGCACCGTCGCCGAGCACCTGGCGACGGATGCGGGTTGCGTCGGCGCCGATCGCCATGCGCACGCCGAATTCGCCGGTGCGCTGCGCGACCGCGAACGCCAGCACGCCGTAGATGCCGATCGCGGCGAGCGCGAGTGCAAGCGCGGCAAAGAGGCCGATGAGCTCCATTGGCACCCGGCGGCCGGTCAGCGAGTGGTCGAGGCGCTCGTCCAGCGTTGCGACGTCGAACATCGGCTGGTCCGGATCGACCGCGCGGATCGCCTGCCGCAGCGGTTCGACGAGGCTGCCCGGCGCGACCTTCGTGCGCACGGCGAGCCAGCCCCACGGATTCGGCCGCGAGCCGAAGTCGAAATAAAACGTCTCCTTGCTGACATCGGCGGCGAGATTGCCGTGACGCACGGTGCCGACCACTCCGACGATCGTGTAGACGTCGGAGTCGCCCGACGAGCCGAGATAGAGCGTTCTTCCGACCGCATCGCCGTTCGGGAAGTGCTTCTTGGCGAAGAGCTCATCGACGATCACGTCGCGCGAGTTCGCGTTCCAGTCCGAGGGCGTGAATCCGCGGCCCTGTTTCACCGGAATGCCCATCGCCCCGAAGTAACCATCGTCGACGCGCCGTAGAAACGCATGGAGTTGCACGCCTTCGTTCTGTCGGCCGATGATGCGGAACATCTGGCCGGCGTTCGTGCCGGAGAAAGGCAGCGTGGTCGTGAGTCCCGCCGCAGCGACGCCGGGCAGGCTGCGCACTTCGTCGAGAATGCGTCGGAACACGCGTGCCTGCGCCGCTTCGTCGTGATACTTGGAGTCGGGCAACGCGATCGTCGCAGTCAGCACGTTCTGGCTTGAGAAACCCGGGTCCTGCTGCAGGATCTTGCCGAAGCTGCGCAGCAGGAGACCGGCGCTTGCGAGCAGCGCGACCGCGAGGGCGAGCTGCGTGACAACGAGCGCGTTGCGCGTGAGCCGCGCACCGCGACCGCCGCTGGCGAGGCGACCGCTTTCGCGCAGCATGCCGCCTTGTGCGCTCGCGCGCGGACGCGACAGGATCGGCAGCGTGCCGAACAGCGCGCCCGCCAGCAATGAAAGGACGAACGCGGTCGCCAGCATCGTCGAATGCGGACGCACATCGACCCAGTCGGGCAGAAGGCCCGATGCCGCGACGAGGCGGCCACCGGCCACCGCAAGCGCAAGACCGATTGCGCCGCCGATCAGTGCGAGCAGCATCGCCTCGACGAGGAGCTGCCGCGCGATACGCGCGCGGTTTGCGCCGAGCACCGATCGCACGGCGAGCTCCTTCTGCCGAGCGGACCAGCGCACGAGCATCAGGTTGGCGACATTCGCGCAGACGATCAGCAGCACGAGCGCGACCGCGAACTGGATCAGCGGCAGCTCGCCGACGCGCGAGCCGGCAAAATATTCCCGCAGCGGCGTCGCCTTGATCGTGTATCCATTCGCCTCGACGATCTGCGCATACCAGCCGCCGTCCGGACCGCCTGCCGCACTGATGCGCTGCATGTTGCGGCGGACGATCAAGTCCGATTGCGCCCTGACATCGGCCGGTGTCGCCCCGGGTGCGAGACGGCCGATGCCCTGCGAGAAGCCGGTGAAGCGCGCTTCGTCGACCTTGTCGGCTTCGGTGAACGCGTACGGCACGAACACCTGCACGTCGCGTGTCGGAAACAGGAACGTCGGAGGCATGACGCCGACGACACGGTACGTCTCGCCGCTGAGGCGCAAGTCGCGGCCAACGATTCCCGGATCCGCATTGAATCGATTGCGCCACAGCGAATCGCTGAGCACGACGACGTGGTCCTTGCCGACGACGGATTCCTCGTCACTGAACGTGCGGCCCATCGCGGCGCCGACGCCGAGCGTCGTGAACAGCGAAGGCGTCGCGCGGATTGCGCGCAGCCGTTCGGGTGCGCCGACACCGAGCAGGTTCAGATCGGCCGTGAGAAAAAGCGCGCTGTCGGACAGCGCACTGACGTCGCGGCGGCGATCGAGATAGTCGGGAATCGATTCCATGCCGCCGTCGGCATCCGGTCCCTGCTTGACGTTGCTGTCCTCGATATAGACGAGCGCCGCGTCGTCGCGGTAAGGCAGTCCGCGGAAATAGACGCCATCGATGAGATCGGCGACGAGCACGTTCGCGCCGATGCCGGTCGCGAGCGTGAGCACGACAGCGAGCGCGAAGCCGGGTTGCGCGGCGAGCCGCCGGATCGCATAGCGAAGGTCGTGGAGAATTTCGGACAGCATGTGCGACTCCTGGCGGTGTTGCCGCCTATTCGTAACGCAAGGCATCCAGTGGCGGCGTGCGCGCGGCGCGCCGTGCCGGCAACCAGCAGGCGGCAAGCGCAGTCGTCGCGAGCACGACCACGACGATCGCGAGGCTCGGCAGATCGATTGCGCCGATGCCGAACAGCTGGCTGCGCAAGACGAACCCGAGCGCGAACGCGCCGAGCACGCCGAGCCCGAGGCCGATAGCGGTCAGGCGTGCGCCGTCGCCGAGTACCTGGCTGCGGATGCGCGCGGCGTCGGCGCCGATCGCCATGCGCACGCCGAACTCGCCGGTGCGTTGGGCGACCGCGAAGGCGAGCACGCCGTAGATGCCGATCGCGGCGAGCGCGAGCGCGAGCAACGCGAACACCCCTATCAATTGCATAGGTACGCGCCGGCCGGCCAACGAATGCGCGAGACGCTCGTTCATCGTGTGCACGTCGAATAGCGGAAGATCCGTGTCGAACGTGCGGATCA
>DASYJJ010000271.1:0-2174 GCA_035996605.1 Rhodanobacteraceae bacterium | reverse complement strand
GCTCACGACTTCGCGCATCGCATCGATGACGTCGGCTTCCGGACGTAGCGAAAACGGATGCGCGACCATGATTTCCGACAAGCGCTGCTCGGGCTTTGCGAACGCGAGCTCGCGAAACGCGACGAGACCGGTGAGATGGCGCTCGGCGTCGGTGACGAATACATACGTCACCAGCGTGTGCGAAACCATCGGCCGCAGGGTTTCGATCACCTGCGCGACCGTTGTCTCTTCGCCGAATTCGGCCGACGGCGGTTCCATGAGCCGCCCGACAGTGCCTTGTCGCCAGTTATGGCCGGCGAGCCATTGATCGCCTTCGCCGTGCCCGGCGGCGTGTGCGATCTGCCGGCGACGATCCGGGCCGAAACGGTCGAGTATCGCAACCGCGCGGCCGGGGCCGAGATCGTGCAGAAGCTCTGCGATGGCCTGATCGGTCAGCGGAGTCAGTCGCTGTACGGCGCTGTCTGCATCCAGTTCCCGCAGGTCGTCTGCGGACGGCGGAATGACGTGCAGGACGGTTTCTCCCCAAGGGACTGGATGCTAACCCATGCGCCCGGCGAGCCGAAGGCGCGCGCCGTCCGGGGAAGCGCCTTCGCAGTTACATCACCGTTCATTGCGGGTGTCTCAAGCTTTGATCCTGAAATCTCGGCTACTTGCATCGATGGAGGGTGACATGCGTACGAAGGCTTCCCAACTCGCGATCGGTATCGCGCTGACCACCGTGATGGCCGGTTGCGTGGCACCGCCACCGCGCCCATCGACGGCTTATTACGAAGATCGCGGCGGCGATCGCGGCGGCTATTACGATCGCGATCGCGAATGCCGGGAGTGCGGGCGCGTAACGGATGTCGAGCGCGTTTATGCGCATGACCGCAGCACGAGCGGTGGCGGAGCGGTGATCGGCGCCATCGTCGGTGGTCTTCTCGGCAGCACCGTCGGCAAGGGCGACGGCCGCACGGCCGCGACAGTCGCCGGTGCAGTCGCTGGCGGCTTCGCCGGCAATGCGGTCGAAGCGAACGGCAACGGGCGTAGCTACAACGCGTATCGTTTCTATGTGTCGCTCGACGATGGCCGCAACGCGGTCGTCACGCAGTACGACAATCCGGGTTACCGTCCGGGCGATCGCGTGATGATCCGCGAGGGCCATCTCGTAATGCTGCGCTGATCGTTACGACTGAAGTCAAGCAATAAAAAAAGGCCGACCGGAATCCGGTCGGCCTTTTTGTTTGTGCTGCGCGCAGCGATCGATCGGTGCGACGCAAACTCAGTATCAGTTGATGCGATAGAAGTTGTGTGCGCCGATGGTTGCCAGCGGCGGGCCCTTGATCCACGCCGGCGATGCGGAATCGGCCGCGACGAAATGATCGGCGTTCGGCACGACGAATTTGCGTTGATTGCGCGGCAGCGACCACATATCGAGCGCATGGCCTGAAATAGCCCACGCTTCCTGCCAGGCCTGCGGCGTATCGAACACGAAATTCTTGCTCGTCCGCGACAATGCGAACTGGCCGGGCGCATTGACGACTGCACACACGTCCTCGCCCCAGCGTCCGCTTTCGCGACGACGCAGCGCAACTTCCGCGACAGCCATCTGTCCGCGCGGCGTTTCGCTGCGCGCTTCGAGATACACCGTCGATGCGAGACAAATCTGATCCGACGCCGGTTGCGGCAGGATCGATGCCATCCATAGCAAGAACGCAAGTTTCATTTGTGTTTACCTTTGCAACCGAACAGACCCTGCGCAACGTCGGCGAACAATACGTACCGAAACCGAATCGCGACTGAAGCGCATCGACCCGGCACGAACGCGCGAGCGCGAAAAGCGCGTCGCAGGCAAGCCGGATTGTTTTTGGGAACGCGTGCGCGGAGGTGATCGCGCTATCAGCGTTTGCCGGGTTCGTCTGCCATTCGCGGCAGTCATTCCGGCGCGTGCGTCGTTTGACGCGGGTCGCGGAGTTGCGTAAGTGCGACCGTTAGAAATCTGTTGGTTCTGTTCTCGCCAAAATGCGAGCCGCGCGAAGCCTACGTCATCGCATGCACGATGTCATCCCCTGGAAGTGAACATTCAATGAATGTTCAGCTTTGTGATTGGCGAGCGCGATTGTGAAGATATCTTGCGAATGCAACGAAAGATACGAGTATATAAATATCAATACACGGATTCGATACGCTCGACG
>DASYJJ010000270.1:0-3428 GCA_035996605.1 Rhodanobacteraceae bacterium | reverse complement strand
CGATGTCCTTCTTGCCGCGCTCAAGCAGTTCGCGCGCGGTGATGTTGCGGCCTTTCGCTTCATGCGGATCGACCGCGTCGAAGAGTCCGATCAGAAAGTCCTTGACCGACGCAGTCGTCTTCGCCTCGCGCAGCGCGTCCTCGGCTGAGCGCGCGCGCTGACGTGCCTCCCACGCGATGCCGGCCGCGCCGACGACGATCGCGAGCAGCGCCGTCGCGCCGGCCGCGAGCGGCAGCCAGTGTCGACTTACGAATTTGCGCATGCGATAGCGGCGCGTGCCGCCGCTCAGCGCGCGTCCGTCGAGATACGCACGCAAATCGTCTGCGAACGCGCCGACGGTCGAATAGCGCGCTTCAGGCACTTTCGCGAGCGCGCGCTGCACGATGCGTTCAAGATCGCCGCGCACCGCGCGCGTGAGCGCATCCTTCGACACGCCGCGAGACGCTTCCGCAGCGATCCCATCGACGCGTGCGCCTGCCGGACGCGGACGATCGATGGCTTGCTCGATCGGCTCGGGCGCTTCCTCGATGATTGCTTTCGACCAGCTGATCTCGCCGAGCTCGGCACGCCGATACGGCAAGCGGCCCGACAACAATCGATACATCAGCACGCCGAGCGCATACGCATCGGTCGCGATCGTCACCGGCTCGCCGAGCACTTGTTCCGGCGCGGCATACTCGCGGGTCATCGGATTCGTTCCGGTGCCCGTGTGCTCGCCTGCGCCATCGGCAGCGGCGAGAGGCTTGGCGATGCCGAAATCCAGCAGCTTCGGTTCGCCCTGCGCCGTCACAAGAATGTTCGACGGCTTGATGTCGCGATGGACAATCAGGTTGCGATGCGCGTACTGCACGGCATCGCAGATCTTGATCAGCAGAGCGACACGCGCACGGACATCGAGCGTTCGCTCGTCGCACCAGCGATCGATCGGCTCGCCCTCGACGAACTCCATCGTGAAATACGGCAGATCATCCTCGACGCCACCGTCAAGCAGTGTCGCGATGTTCGGATGGCCGAGCCGCGCGAGCGTGTCGCGCTCGCGCAGGAAGCGCCGCAGCAACTCGGGACTTCCGAATTCGCTGCGGATCAGTTTCAGCGCGACGTTTCGCGTGAACTGGCCATCGGCCCGTTCGGCAAGGAATACGCGGCCCATTCCGCCGGCACCGACTTCGCGCAGCAGCCGATATGGACCGATGCGCGCGCCCGCGCCGGGTCCCTGCGCAGCCTCGGACGCCGTCGCGAAGAACGGACTGAACATACCCGGGCCGCGAGAAAGGAAATCGCCACGCTGAGCGCTTTGCGCGGCGAGCAGGGAGCGCAGCTCGCCCAGCGT
The DNA here is from genome assembly GCA_035996605.1 of Rhodanobacteraceae bacterium. Lineage (GTDB taxonomy): Bacteria > Pseudomonadota > Gammaproteobacteria > Xanthomonadales > Rhodanobacteraceae > Dokdonella_A. The sequence continues at coordinate 2,098 of DASYJJ010000270.1, read as the reverse complement.
ATCCGCATCGTCGCCGCACTGAGCGGCGATCCATTGCGCGCGGTCTGCCTCGGGCAAGTCGAGCGCTTGCGCGAACAACGCTTTGACGCGGGTCCAGTCGGCGCGTCCGCTCATGGTGTCGCCGCGCCGAGCTCGCGGCGCAGGAACGCGCGGGCGAGCTCCCAATCGCGCCGCACGGTGCGCTCGTGCCGAGAGGTCGCTTCGGCGATCTCGTCGAAGGTGAGCCCGGCGAAGAAATGCCATTCGACGACTTGCGCAAGATCTCTGTCACGACCTTCGAGCGCGCGCAGCGCGGTATCGACTTCGAGGGCGCGCGCAAGATCGGCGTCCGCGAGTATCAATGCGGTATCGAGCTCGACTTCCTGCTGATCTCCGCCGCGCTTGATGGCGCCGCGTCGCCGCGCATGCTCGATCACGATCTGGCGCATCGCGCGCGCGGCGAGCGCGAAGAAATGCGAGCGATCGCGCAGAGGTTTGCCGCTGCGATCGCTGAAGCGAAGGTAGACCTCGTGCACCAGCGCCGTCGGCGTCAGTGTCGCGCCCGGCATGCGCCGCAGCGATTGCCCGGCGCGCATACGCAGCTCGTCGTAAACGATTCCGTAGGCCGCGTCGGCGGCGCCGGAATCGCCCGCCTGTGCCGCGTTCAGGAGCTCGGTGACCTGCTCGTTTGCCGCCATGACCTGACCCGTCCCGCAAGGCCGTTCCAGTGTACATGTCGTCGGGCGATGCCGACGGCGACGTCGCCCCGGAGAACTCGATGCGGTCGCTGCAGCGGCCGAGCACGCGCCTCGATCAACCGGCCGGAGGCTTGCCGGTGTTGACTGCCAATTGCGCATCGAACGCCCGCTTGTAGGCAGGCCGCGCTTCGCCGCAAGCGACATAGGTAGCGAGGTTCGGATATTCATCCAGAATGCCCGACGATCTCAGCCTGAGCAGCACCGACACCATCATCAGGTCGCCGGCGCTGAACGCACCATCGAGCCAGTCGGCATCGGCAAGGCGAGCGGAAAGTTGCTTCAACCGATCGCGGACACGATCCTCGACCAGAGGCATGCGCTCCTTGCTCCAGGGTTTATCGCGCTCCAAAAGCTTGGCGTTTGCGAGCTCGAGGATCGGCGGTTCCGCCGAATTGAGCGCGGCAAACACCCATGTGATTGCGCGCGCCCGGGCGTTGGCATTGTCCGGCAGCAGTCCCGCATACCGCTCGGCGATATGAAACACGATCGCGCCCGTCTCGAACAGCGCGAGATCGCCTTCCTCATAGGTCGGAATCTGGCCGAAAGGATGAAGCGCCAGATGCGCGGGTTCCTTCATCGCGCGGAACGAAACAAGGCGAACGTCGTAGGGTTGACGCACTTCTTCGAGCGCCCAGCGAACCCGTGTGTCGCGCGCGAGTCCCTTCCCGCCATCGGGTGAACGTTCAAACGCGGTAATGGTGATCGTCATCGCGGAACTACTCCTTTGCCGCGGAAAGTACCGCAGCACGCCACCCTATCATCCTGTTTGCTGGCGACAGATGCCTGTCATGACAGATATCCGTCAACGCGATCCATTGAACTGGCGTGTTCAATCTGCTGATATCCGGCGTTTGACTCCTGGAGACCCGCGCATGAAACGCTCCACCTTCCCCGGCATTGCGACCCTGTCGCTCGCGTGCATTGCAGCTGTCGCGGCACCACAGCGGGCGCCGGCACGTGATGTGAACCCGCTCGACCCGCTCGACTGGCTGCAGGAACAGGAAATCACCGCCGACGACGGCGCACCGAACGCAGAGTTCGGTGTCGCAGTTGCGCTGCATGGCACGACGGCGATGGTCGGCGCCCAGCAGGCGAACATCGGCGCCAACGAAGATCAGGGTGCGGTGTACGTGTTCGATCAATCGGGCAGCGGGTGGACGCAATCGCAAAAGCTCACCTCGGACGACGGCGCGGCGTTCGATACGTTCGGCGACGCGGTGGCTTTCCAAGGCGACACTGCCATCGTCGGTGCCTATGCCGCGACGGTGAACAACTTCGCGTATCAAGGCGCCGCTTACGTGTTCACGCGTTCGAACGGCACATGGAGCCAGGCGCAAAAGCTCGCGCCGGACGACGGAACG
>DASYJJ010000269.1:0-10965 GCA_035996605.1 Rhodanobacteraceae bacterium | reverse complement strand
ACGTGCCCGGCGCCGCCGGCACCTGGAAGGACCTCACCGGCAACGTCAATCTGCTCGCCGCCAACCTCACCACCCAGGTGCGCGCCATCGCCGAGGTCGCCACCGCCGTCACCAAAGGCGACATGACGCGCTCCATTCAGGTGGAAGCGCGCGGCGAGGTGGCGGAGCTCAAGGACAACATCAACACCATGGTCGGCAACCTCCGCCTGGCCACGGAGCGCAACACCGAGCAGGACTGGCTGAAGACCAACCTCGCCAAGTTCTCGAACAGCACCGGCAGCACGATCACGTTGCGCGGCGTCGCTTCGATCAGGCCGGAACGGATGCGCCCGACGCCGGTCGCCAGGTCGCTGATCAGGATGATCTGCGCCTGCGCGGCGCACTGGCCGATCAGGCCCTGCCCGAATTCGAGCGTGCTTTCGGCCGCGCTGTCGCCGGGATCGGCGTAACCGGCAAGCTTGCGCAGGCGCGGCCGATCGGTCCGCTCGTCGATCTCGACGACGTACATCAAACCCTGCTGCGCGTTGACCAGTGGTGCGAGCTCGGATAGCAGCATGCTGCCGAGCGTGATCAGATCGCGCTGGCCCTGCATCATCCCGGAGAACTTCGCGAGATTCGTCTTCAGCCAATCCTGCTCGCGACTCGTTTCGGTCGTCGCGCGCAGCGTTCCGATCATCGCGTTGATGTTGTCCTTGAGATCGGCGACTTCGCCGCGCACGTCGACCTGAATGGAGCGCGTAAGATCGCCTTGCGTCACCGCGGTCGCGACTTCGGCGATCGCGCGCACCTGCGTGGTCAGGTTCGCGGCGAGCTGATTCACGTTCGCGGTCAGATCCTTCCAGATGCCGGCCGTGCCGGGCACGTTCGCCTGACCGCCCAAACGTCCTTCGACGCCGACCTCGCGCGCGACCGTCGTCACCTGGTCGGCGAAGATCGCGAGCGTTTCGGTCATGCCGTTGATCGTGTCGGCGAGCTCGGCGATTTCGCCTTTTGCTTCGACGGTAAGTTTTTTGTGCAAGTCGCCGGTCGCAACCGCGGTGACGACTTTCGCGATGCCGCGCACCTGGGTCGTCAGGTTGGTCGCCATCGAGTTGACGTTGTCGGTCAAATCCTTCCACGTACCCGCCACGCCCGGAACGCGCGCCTGGCCGCCGAGCTTGCCTTCGGTGCCGACCTCGCGCGCAACTCGCGTGACCTCCGCGGCGAAACCGTTCAGCTGATCCACCATCGTGTTCAGCGTGTCTTTGAGCTGCAGGATTTCGCCCTGCGCATCGACCGCGATCTTGCGCGAAAGATCGCCGCGCGCAACGGACGTTGCGACTTCGGCGATGTTGCGCACCTGCGTCGTCAGGTTGGTCGCCAGCGAGTTGACGTTGTCGGTGAGATCCTTCCACGTACCCGCGACACCCGGCACCTGCGCCTGACCCCCGAGCTTGCCTTCCGTGCCGACTTCGCGCGCGACGCGCGTAACTTCCGCCGCAAAACCGTTCAACTGATCGACCATCGTGTTGATGGTGATCTTGAGCTCCAGAATCTCGCCGCGCACGTCCACCGTGATCTTGCGCGAAAGATCGCCGGTCGCGACGGCAGTCGTCACTTCGGCGATGTTGCGCACCTGTGCAGTCAAGTTCGACGCCATCGAGTTGACGTTGTCGGTGAGATCCTTCCAGGTGCCCGCGACGCCCGGCACCTGCGCTTGGCCGCCGAGTCGGCCTTCGGTGCCGACCTCGCGCGCGACGCGCGTGACTTCCGCTGCGAAACCGTTCAATTGATCCACCATCGTGTTGATGGTGTTCTTGAGCTCCAGAATCTCGCCGCGCACATCGACCGTGATCTTGCGCGACAAGTCGCCTTTCGCGACCGCCGTCGTCACCTCGGCGATGTTGCGCACCTGCGCCGTCAAGTTCGACGCCATCGCGTTGACCGAGTCGGTGAGATCGGCCCATGTTCCCGCGATGCCGGGGACCAGCGCCTGGCCGCCGAGCTTTCCTTCGGTCCCGACTTCGCGCGCGACGCGCGTGACTTCCGCCGCGAAGCCGTTCAACTGATCCACCATCGTGTTGATGGTGTTCTTGAGCTCCAGGATTTCGCCGCGCACGTCCACGGTGATCTTGCGCGACAAGTCGCCCTTCGCGACCGCGGTCGTCACTTCGGCAATGTTGCGCACTTGCGACGTCAGGTTCGACGCCATCGAGTTGACGTGATCGGTCAGGTCCTTCCATGTGCCCGCGACGTCGGGCACTTCGGCCTGGCCGCCGAGTTTTCCTTCGGTGCCGACTTCGCGCGCGACGCGTGTCACTTCGGCCGCGAAGCCGTTGAGCTGATCGACCATCGTGTTGATGGTGTCTTTGAGCGCAAGGATTTCGCCGCGCACGTCCACCGTGATCTTGCGCGACAAGTCGCCTTTCGCGACGGCGGTTGTCACTTCGGCGATGTTGCGCACCTGCGAAGTCAGGTTCGACGCCATCGCGTTGACCGAGTCGGTCAGATCCTTCCAGGTGCCGGCGACACCGGGCACGATTGCCTGGCCGCCAAGTTTTCCTTCGGTACCGACTTCGCGCGCGACGCGCGTCACTTCGGATGCGAAACCGCGCAGCTGGTCGACCATCGTGTTGATGGCTTCCTTGAGCTGCAGGATTTCGCCGCGCACGTCCACCGTGATCTTGCGCGAAAGATCGCCGTTGGCGACCGCGATGGTCACTTCGGAAATGTTGCGCACCTGCCCGGTCAGATTCGACGCCATCTGATTCACCGAATCGGTGAGATCCTTCCAGACGCCGGAAACGCCCTTCACTTTCGCCTGTCCGCCGAGCTTGCCTTCGGTGCCGACCTCGCGCGCGACGCGCGTGACTTCGGACGAGAACTCGGTCATCTGCTCGAGCATGCGATTGACGATCGTCGCCGAGCGCAGGAATTCACCCAGCAGCGGACGTCCATCGGCTTCGAGCGGAACCGAACGCGTGAGATCGCCCTTGGCGACGCCTGCCATCGCTTCGGTGATGGTTTCGACCGGACGCACCAGATCGTCGATCAAGCCGTTGACGGAGCGCTCCATGTCGGCCCAAGCGCCCTCGCGATTCGCCGGCGGAAGACGCTGGCGCGTGCGTCCTTTGCGCCCGACTTGCTCGCCCGCTCGGCTGAGGCCTTCGGCAAGCCGCTGGCTTTGATTGATGATCTCGTTGAACTCTTCGGCGAGCTTGCCGGCGATACCGTCCCAGTGGCTCGGCAGCGCGACGGAGAAATCGCCAGCGCTGACCGCACGCATCGCTGCGAGGAGTGCCTTCAGAGGCTCGACTTCGGAATTCGCTTTCGCGCTGGTGCGCGCGCGCAGGGACTTGGATACAGCCACGGAGAAATTCTCGCGGAATGACGATGCGACGCCGTTTCGCAGCAAACGCTATCACAAGCCCACGAAAGCGTGCGTGGCCTGCTACCGCGAGTGCGTCTCATGGCTGAGGCCGGTCGGCTCGCATCGAATCGATAGCGAAAAAAATCGGGTTGCGCAATGCCGTCACGTTCCTCCTGCGCCCGTGTTCAGCGATCAAAACGATGCGTTCCGGAAGCGCTCCAGTCGCGGTGCGCGCCGCATCTGTAAAGAGACCTGGGCCGCCCATGCCACCGCATGGACTTCGCGCTTCGCGGCTCGTAGGCTCTGCGGACAACGCCAAGCTGATGGTTCAACACCAACGGAGATGGGGCATGTCCGATATGGGTTCGTACTGGTCAAGGTGGTCGCCGGCACTCCTCAGCGTGCTGCGCATCGTGGTCGCGTTTCTTTTCATGGAGCACGGTGCGCAGAAGCTTTTCGGTTTTCCCGGCGCGGGCGATCACACGGTCGAGCTCGCCTCGTTGATGGGTTTCGCCGGCGTCCTTGAATTCTTCGGTGGCGGTCTGGTGCTGCTCGGACTCTTCACGCGGCCAGTCGCGTTCATTCTTGCCGGCGAAATGGCGTTTGCGTATTTCATGGCGCATCTGCCGCAGGGCTTCTGGCCCGTGATGAATCACGGCGAGGCGGCGGTGTTCTACTGCTTTGCGTTTCTGTATCTGTCGGCAGCCGGTGGCGGACCCTGGAGCCTGGACCGCGCGATTCGACACGTATAGTTCCGATCTCGATTCCCGGCGCGGCGTCTCGTGCGCTCGCGCCGGGTGAGTCGATACCAACTGCGGCCGGACCGCGAACGGATTCATGAGTCTGCCCGAGCTTTTGCCTGCCAATTCGCGCGCTGCGTCTTTCGCGCGCTTCGATACCCTTCTCTACGCACTGCTTTGCATCTTGCTTGCGGGCGATGCGATACGCGTGCTGTTCGCTTCTTTGCCCGCCGGAAAAACGCTCGCGCCTTCCGACGCAATCACGGTCGTCGTTGCCACGTGCGTTCTGATCGCGCTCGGTTGGATCGCGCTGCGCCGCGGCGGCGCACAAGGCGCACTCGCCTTCGCGATCGGCGCGACAGCGGGGCTGCTCTTCTATGTGCGCACGCTCGGACTCGCGCTCGCCGATCCGACAGCGACCGGCTGGATCATGACGGGCGACTGGGCACAGCACTACAGCGGCTGGGCGATGTTCCGCCACGCGCCCTGGCATTGGCCGCCCGGCGCGATGCCGGAGGTGTCGTATCCGGTTGGCACGTCGATCGTCTACACGGACTCGTTGCCGCTGCTGGCGTTTTTCTTCAAACCGTTTTCGGCGTGGCTGCCTGAGCCATTTCAATACATCGGTTTTTGGTTTCTCGTGAATTTCACGCTGCAGGGCGGTTTCGGTGCACTCCTGGTGACGCGCGTCACTCGTGCGCCGGCTGCCGTAGTCGCCGCTGCGGCGCTTTTCGTGTGCGCGCCTGTGTTGCTGTTTCGAATCGGGCACGACACACTGACCGCGCACTGGCTCCTGCTCGCCGCGCTGTGGCTCTACTCCCGCACGCAAACGACGTCGAAGCTTGCCGCCGAAGCGTGGCCGTGGTGGTCGCTGACTGCGATCGCTGCGCTCGTGCATCCGTATCTTGCCGCGATGACACTCGCAATCCAGGCAGCCGCGTGGTGGAAACGCGTGCACATCGACGACGCGCGCTCCATTCGACAAATCGCCTGCGCTTTCGGAATTTCGCTGGTTGTCGCCATGGCCATGTGGTGGCTTTGCGGAGCAATGATCCTGCGTGCGGCGGACACCTCCGGCGGCATCGTGTTCGGGTATTACTCGCTGAACCTGCTCGCGTTCGTCAATCCGATGAACGCATCGAACCTTCTGCCGACCTTTGGCGTCCCGCCTGGTCAAGTCGAAGGTTTCGCCTATCTTGGCGTCGGCGTTCTCGCGCTGCTTGCAATTCTTCTGGTGGACCTCGTGCGCGAGCGACGCGTGGCCGGTGTCGGACGCGAATGGCTGCCACTCGCCGTCGTTGCTGCAGTCTCGCTGGTGTTCGCCGTCGGCGCGCTGATTGCGTTCGGTCCGTGGACTCTGCTCGACCTCACGTTCAAGAGCCGTCTGCTCGGGCTGTTCCGGTCGTCCGGGCGTTTTGTATGGATCGCGTACTACGCGTTGATGCTTCTCGCGATGATCCACGTGCTGCGGCGCTTCGCGCCTACCACCGCGAGCGTGCTGCTCGGCGCGGCGTTGCTTCTGCAAGTGATCGATCTTTCGGCGTGGCACGCGCGCGTCGCGAACGTGCGTCAAAGCGCCGGCGTGATGCCCAAGAAAACGGAGCTCAACGATCCGCGATGGAAATCGCTCGCCACAGGACGGAGTCATCTGACGTTGCTTCCGCCCTTGGCCTGCAGCGATAGCCCGCCGCCCTACCTGCCGATGCAACTCTTCGCGGCGGCCAACGGCATGACGTTCAATTCAGGCTACCTCGCGCGCTGGGACGGACGCGCAACGGGGCGTTATTGCGAAGTGCTCGAACGGCAGCTCGCCGAAGGGGCGTGGAGCGCGGATGATCTTTACGTCATCGGCCCGGATTGGAAAACGAAGTTCCACGATTCGGCACCCGCGGCGCGCTGCGAGGATCTGGACGGCTACGAAGCCTGCGTCGTCGACGGTTCGAAGACGCCTTGAACCTCTGCGAAGGGCCCGTCGCGCCAGCAAGCTGAGCTACACTCGGACGCGACTGGCGCGGGGGGCGTGGTCCGGCGTGAGCGATTTCCTGCTTCGACTCAGACGACGCAAGATCGTGCAGTGGGCCCTCGCCTATGTCGCGGGCGCATTCGCGCTGATCCAGGTTGTCGATGTCATCGGCCAACGGTTCGGCTGGCCGGCCGAAGTCATGCGCGGCGGCATCGTCGCGCTCGCGGTCGGATTCTTCGTCGTTCTGGTTCTTGCCTGGTATCACGGCGAGCGCGGCGCGCAGCGCGTCAGCGGCGTGGAACTGGTGATTCTCGCGATGCTGTTCGCGATTGGCGGACTCGTGCTTTCGCATGTCGCCAAAGGTCCGACAGCCGCGCAGGATCCGACGGCGACGCACGATGTCGCGCCGGAGACTCCCAAGGTTTCGGGCGCGCTGCCGATCCAGGCCAAGTCGATCGCGGTGTTGCCGTTCGAGAACCTCTCGGCCGACAAGGACAACGCGTATTTCGCCGGCGGCATGCGCGATGAAATCCTGACGCGGCTCGCCGGCATCCATGATCTCAAGGTCATCTCGCGCACCTCGACCGAGCAGTACGGCAGCCATCCCGCCGACATCAAGACCGTCGCGGCGCAGCTCGGCGTCGCGGCCGTGCTAGAAGGCAGCGTGCAGAAAGCCGGCGATTCGGCGCACATCAACGTGCAGCTCATCGATACGCGCAGCGACACGCACCTCTGGGCCGAAAGTTACGACCGCGATCTCAAGAACATCTTCGCGGTCGAACGCGATGTCGCCGAGAAGGTGACCAATGCGCTGCAAGCCGAGCTCTTGCCCAGCGAGGAAGCGCGCATGGCGAGCGTGCCGACGGAAAACATCGAAGCGCACGATCTTTTCCTGCGCGGCCTCGCGCACTACAACAAGGCCAATGACGAATACCTGCTGGCACCCGCGGAGCTTCCGGTGGCGTTCAAGCTGTTCGAGCAGGCGCTCGACAAGGATCCGAACTTCGCGCTGGCCGCCGCGTCGCTCTCCGCTGCGCATTCGTATATGTACTGGTTCGGGCCGGATCGGACCCAGGCGCGTCTTGCGGCCGCAAAGGCAGCGGCAGATCGCGCACTCGCGCTCAAGCCGGACCTCGGCGAGGCGCACTATGCGCTGGCGATGTACTACTACTGGGGACACCGTGACTACGCGACCGCGCGACGCGAATTGCGGCTCGCACGCGAGACGCTGCCGAACAATTCCGACGTCGAGCTTTCCGATGCGGCCATCTCGCGCCGTCTCGGCCAATTCGACGACGCGATCGCCGGATTCAAGCGCGCCGCCGAGCTCGCGCCGCACAGCGCCGCGCCGAGCTTCAACCTCGGACAGGTTTACGCGGTTCGACGTCAGTACGCGGAAGCGGACCGCTATTTCGCGAGCGCTGCAGCGGTCAACGCCGATCCCGATCTTGAGCTGGTGCGTCGCGCGACCAATGGCCTGATCTGGAAGGGCGATTTGGAATCGCTGAGGAAAGCGATCGATAGCGCCAAAGCCAGACCCGAGTTCTACAGAAGCAACGGCACGAGAATGTTCGAAGTCGCCTGGTGGTCGCGCGACTATCCGGCGGCGGCGAAAATTTGCGAGCAGGATGCCACCGACCACTGGGTCGACGGGGCCAATGTCGCGCTACCGAAACGGCTGTATCTCGCCTGGGCCGAGGAAGCAGCGGGCGACGGCGCAAAGGCGCACGCGCTGTATCAGGCGCTGCGCGGCGAGCTCGCATCTTCGCTGCACGAGCATCCGGACGTCGCCGAGGATCATCTCGTGCTCGGCTTCGCCGACGCCGGCCTTGGCATGAAGGAGGAAGCTCTTGCCGAGGGCCGCAAAGCGATGGCGCTGTTGCCGGTCAGTGTCGACGCGTTCACCGGCCCGAACATAGTCGCCTTGGCGGCGAAAATCGATGTACGCGCCGGCGCGTACGACGCTGCCATCGACCTGATCGAACAACTGCAGGCAATGCCGGCCGGGCATGTGTTTTCACAGGCGCTGCTGAAGACCGATCCGATCTGGGATCCGCTGCGTAACGATGCGCGCTTTCAGTCGCTGGCGAGCAAGCCCGACCTCGTCGTGACGAAGGAAGCGACGCATGGATGACCTGTTGCGTCGCCTGCGCGAACGCAAACTCGTGCAATGGGGATTGGCCTACATCGCGGCAGGATTCGCGGCGCTGCAGGGCGTCGACATCGTCGCGCAGCGATTCGGCTGGCCGGAATCGATCGAGCGCGGGCTCATCGTCGCGATCGTGATTGGATTTTTCGTCACGATCGTGCTCGCGTGGTATCACGGCGACCGCGGCGCGCAGCGCGTGTCGGGTGCGGAGCTCTTGATTCTCGCGCTACTGCTCGCCGTCGGTGGCGGCTTTCTGTGGCATCTCGCGCAGGGTTCGCGCGAAAACGCGACATCGACCGCGGACACGGCTGCGACAACACCGGGGGTTTCCAGACTCTCGCAGGCGCCGAGTGCACCGCCGGACGAAAAATCGATCGCCGTGCTGCCGTTCGAGAACCTGAGCGAAGAAAAAAGCAACGCGTACTTCGCCGAAGGCATGCAGGACGAGATCCTGACGCGCCTCGCGCAGATCGGCTCGCTGCGCGTGAGCTCGCGCACCTCGACCCAGCAGTTCGCGAGCAAGCCCGGCGACATCACGGAGATCGCACGAAGACTCGGTGTCGCCAATGTGCTCGAAGGCAGCGTCGCCAAAGCGGCCAACCGCGTGCACATCAACGTGCAGCTGATTCGCGCGGCCGACAACACACACCTCTGGGCCGAGATCTACGACCGCACGCTCGACGACATCTTCGGCGTGCAGGGCGAAGTATCAAAAGCGATCGCCGACAAGCTCGGCGCGAAGCTCTCGGGCCACGAGCAGGAGCAACTCACTGCGATCCCGACGCACAACGAGGCCGCGTACGACGCTTGGCTCCGCGGTCTCACGTCCTACTATTCGGGATTCCAGAATGAGCAGTATCTGAAATCCGTCCAGGCGTTTCGCGAAGCCGTCACGGCCGATCCGAACTTCGCGCAGGCGTGGGCGATGCTCGCGCGCGTCGACGGCATTCTGTATTTCTTCGGTGTCGATCGCACGCAGCGGCACCTTGATGCGATCAATGCCGCGCTGGCGAACGCCGAGCGGCTTGCGCCCGATCTCTACGAAACCAAGGCCGCGCGCGCGTATTACGTCTATCGCGTCGAAGAAAACTACGCCGAAGCGATCAAACTGTTCCAGGCGCTGCACGCAATCCGGCCGAGCGACACCGAAGCATTGATCACGCTCGCCTTCATCAGCGCCCGTCGGGGGCATATCGATGTGGCCGACGACTACATCGCACAGGCAGTCAAGCTCGAACCGCTCAATGTGCGCTTCTACAAGCTCCAGGCGGCGAGCCTCACGTACGCGCATCGACCTGGCGAGGCGATCAAGATTCTCGATCGCATTCAGGAGATCCAACCCGGCGAGCGCGAATCGATCATCTGGCGTGGCAATGCTTATCTCGCGCTCGGCGACTTCGCGCGCGCCGCGGAAATCCTCGACCTTTCCAGGTTACAGCACGGCGAAAGCTGGGAGCAGGATATCGAACTGCTGCGCAACCAGCGCAATTTCGCGCCGGCGATCGCCTGGCTCGAGAACGCCTTCGGCACCGAAAAAATAGAACCGGCGGACGCCGTCGACGCGCGCGTGTGTCTTGCGGATCTGAAACACTTCGCGGGCGACGCGGCCGGCGCGAAAGCGGCTTATCAGCAAGCCCGGGACGCCGCCAGCGCCAGCATCGCCGAGCAGAAATCCAACGGTCCGATGAAGAACACGCTCGCGCTCGCCGAAGCCGGCCTCGGCAACGCCAACGCGGCGTTGGCTGCGCTCGACAGCGCCGCGGCCGATCTCGACAAATCCGGCGACGTGATCGAGCACGGGCGCGATCTGGACACGCGCGCGCGGGTGTACGCGAAGCTGGGGCGCAAGGACGAAGCCATCGATACTCTGCGCCAGGTGCTCACCGCGTATTACGGCGGCACGACGTGTACGCAGACGATTACGACGGCGAGTCTTGGGCTGGATCCCGAGTTCGATGGGCTACGTGGTGATCCGCGGTTTCAGGCGTTGGCGAAGTCAGGCCCCGCAGCGACCAGCACAGCGACGGCTCCACGGCCGTAGGAGCTTCGCCCTCGCTCATACCTGCGAGGGTCGGAATCCATTTCTGTTCTTCGAATCACCCACACTTCGAATACCCACAATTCAAACACGTAGCACACCCGTCCATCAGGATGACGGCGTTCGTGTTGCACTTGCCGCACATCGTCGCGCCGGGCGGGAACGCGCCGGCTTCGATCGGTTCCTTGCGGGCGGATTCAGCGCCGGGGCCGGCGAGATCCGTGGAAAACGCGCTGGATCCGCGCTGTTGCGCGGATGATGCGTTGGCTATGGATGCTGCATCATTTTTTTTTACGCGCGACTCATAGGCCGCGCGCTTTTCTGCGATGAGCGCACGTTGTTCCGGCGACATTTCCGGATCGTGCAGCAACCCGATCGACTTCAGGTGTGTTTCGATCACGTAGCCAAGCTCGGCGACGATGCTCGACATGTAGACGCCGCCGGCTTTGAAGTAGCCGCCGCGCGGGTCGAACACGGCTTTCAATTCCTCGACGAGGAACGTGACGTCGCCGCCCTTGCGGAACACCGCGCTCATGATGCGCGTCAGGGCCACGATCCACTGGAAGTGGTCCATGTTCTTGGAGTTGACGAAGATCTCGAACGGACGGCGGAGCTCATATTCCGTGTCCTGGTTCAGCACGATGTCGTTGATCGTCACGTACAGCGCATGCTCGAACAGCGGGCTCTTGATCTTGTAGGTCGCGCCGATCAGCGTGTCGGGACGCT
>DASYJJ010000268.1:0-2008 GCA_035996605.1 Rhodanobacteraceae bacterium | reverse complement strand
CCCGAGCGCCGCGCCGACTTTCTCGTGGTCGTCCGGCACGTAGCGCTGACGCAGCGACAAAGCTTCTTCGGCGGCATGTTTCGCGTCATCGAAGCGCTCGAGATCGTCGTACTGCGCGGCGGTGGTCATCAATATGTCGGCGCGCAATAAACCGTGCTCGGGTGTATCTGCGGATACTTGCGCAAGCGCGCGCTCGCCACTCGCGACAGCGGCTTTCGGATCGCCCAGCGCCGCATACACGCCGGCGATCGTAAGCGTGAGTCGAGCTACGGTCGCGGGTTCATCCTTGAGCTCGCGATCCAGATGCTCGCTGCCCTTGTCGATCAACTCGCGCGCGGTGAGCGAATGACCGAGCGTGTTGTCGGGTGCCGCCGCTTCGAACAGCGATACGAGAAAATCCCGCGAGCGGCCCGCACTTTGCGCCTCGCGACGCGCGTGCTCTTCGGCAACGAGCGCGCGTTGTTTCTCGGTATCGAGGCGCCAGACAAACACGGCGATCAGAGCCACGATGACTGCAACGCCGGCCACCGCGTAGCGATGCCGCGCGACGAACTTGCGCGCACGATACGCGAGGCTGTCGGGCGCGGCGCGCAAGGGTCTGCCGGCAAGATAGTTTTCGATGTCGTCGGAAAGCGCCTGCACGGACGCGTAACGCCGCTCGGGTTCCGCGTGCATCGCCTTGCCGACCAGCGTGTCGAGATCTCCGCGCAGAACTCGAGCGCGCGCCGGGCTGTCGGCAACCGTGCTCGGCGGCGGGATGCGTCCGTCTTGGACGACATCGTGCAGCGCGTAGCCGCTGAGCAGCTCGTGCAGGACACAGCCGAGACCGTAGATGTCGGTCGCCGTGGTGACTGCGCGACCGGCAATCTGTTCGGGCGCGGCATAGGTCGGCGTGAAGATGCGCGTCGCTGTCGCGTCGCGCGCCGTGTCGTCGAGCAGCTTGCCGATGCCGAAATCGAGCAACACCGGCGTGCCGTCGTCGCGCAAAAGGATATTGCCCGGCTTGATGTCGCGATGGACGATCAGACGCTGATGCGCGTGCTGTACCGCGCGACAGAGCTGGATGAAAAGATCCAGGCGCGCGCGCACGTCAAGCCCGCGGTCCGCGCAGTGCACGTGGAACGGCACGCCTTCGACGTATTCCATCGCCAGAAACGGCACGCGGTCGGCCGTTTCGCCGGCGTCGAGCAGGCGCGCGATATTCGGGTGATTGAGCTCGGCGAGCAGACGGCTTTCGCGCGCGAGCCGCTCGCGCGCCTGCGCGGATGGAAAATCGCGGATCAGCTTCAGCGCAACCTTCTGGCGCGTATCGCCGATGCGTCGCTCGGCAAGATAGACGGTACCCATGCCGCCCGCGCCGAGCTCGCGCAGCAGTCGGTAAGGACCCACCTGATCGCGCACACGCGATAGACCGTCGACGACGACGGCATCCAGGACATCGCGCAACGGCACGTCGGCGCCGGTGTGATGCGCGAGCAGGCGCTCCACGGCCGTGCGCAATTCGCTATCGGTTTCCGCGCCGGCGAGAAACGCCGATCGTTCTTCCGGCGGACGTTCGAGCGCCGCATGGAACAGCGTTTCCATGCGCGCGACACGCGGGGTCGTCATGCGGGCAGCCGTTCGCGCAGCCATGCGCGGGCGAAACGCAGATCGCGCTCGACGGTCGGTATCGAGATATCGAGCGCTTCAGCCACTTCGTGCTGCGAAAGTCCCATCAGCAGCGACATCTCGACGACGCGGCATTTGCGCTCGTCTTCGCCTTCGAGCTGTAGCAACGCGGCTTCGACCGCGAGCCAGCCTTGCGGATCGGCTCCGGACGGTTCGTCGGCCGAATCGAGCGCGACCCACACCGCATCGCCGCCACGTTTTTCGGCCTGCTGACGCCGAACGGCATCGACCAGCACCTGACGCAGCGCGAGCGCGACCGTGCGGAAGAAATGATTGCGATCGGCGGCCTTGAGCGGATGTTCGAGCAGACGCGCGAAGGTTTCGTGGACGAGTTCGGTCG
>DASYJJ010000267.1:0-10816 GCA_035996605.1 Rhodanobacteraceae bacterium | reverse complement strand
GAACGCGCGCGCATCGTGCGCGCGCCTGCGGGCTTTTTCCTCCGGTCCTCGCCGCGGCCGAGAGAGAACCCGGTAGGAGCAGAGCGCGTCCGTCCTGGCCACAGAAGCCAACGCAAGAGCCGACAAGACGAAATGCTCCACGCTCGTCGTCCCGGCGAAAGCGCCTTTGCTTGCTCGCGCTCTTGACTTGGGTCCCTCTGTGCCGCGGCGAAGGGCGGACGGACAGGCCCGCGTGCACCGCGCGCGGGTGAGCGCGAGGGATCGCGCTCATTTCGCTGCAGGGCAGGATGCCCGGAGTCACAGAAAGTGACCCGTCCGCCAGGAAGGCGGACGGAACCACACAAGAACGTGAGTCGGTTCTCGCGCAGCGCCAAAGACCGAGAAACAAAGAGCCAAGATCCCGGCTTTCGCCCAGACGACGAAGTTTTGACGTCATTGGCAGCAGGCAAGGAACCAGATCCCGGCTCGCGGGATGACAAAATCGGAGCGCTCCGCCGATGACGAAAGAAGAAAAACTGAACCCAACACCCGCCCCAAACAGCACAACCAAAAGAACATCATCCCCGATACGCTAAGCTCTACAACATGTCCCTAAAGATCACCGAAGTCTGCATCAATTGCGACGTCTGCGAACCCGTCTGCCCCAACAAGGCCATAGCACAGGGGCCGGAAATCTACGAAATCGCGCCATCGCTCTGCACCGAGTGCGTCGGTCACTACGACACTCCGCAGTGTGTGGACGTGTGTCCCGTCGAGTGCATCATCGTCGATCCGGCGCATATCGAATCGCGCGAGACGCTGATGGCAAGATACGAAACGCTGCTGCAGGAGAAACACGCATGAGATTCAACAAGGCAGCAGCCGCAGCGTTCGGCGCGGTGGCTTTTCTGTTTTTCGCGACGGCGTTCGCAGCGAGTGAAGTCAAGCCGACGAAGGCGGCGATCGCGAGTGCGCACAAGCTTGCGACCGATGCCGGGTTTCAAGCGCTGGCGGAAGGCGGCAATGCGTTCGATGCAGCGGTCGCGGTCGCGGCGGCGCTTTCGGTGCTGGAACCGCAGAGCTCGGGTGTCGGTGGCGGCGGTTTGTTCCTGCTGCGTCGCGCATCGGATGGCAAGGAAGTCATGATCGATGCGCGCGAAACGGCGCCGGCGGCCGTCGACCCGAAAGACTATGTGGACGCAGACGGCAACGCGAATCGCGATCATTCGACCAACGGACCGCTTTCGGCGGCGATTCCTGGTGAGCCCGCGGGCTTGGTGTGGATGGCGGAACATTACGGACGCTTGCCGCTTTCGAAATCGCTGGCGCCGGCGATCCGTCTCGCGCGCGATGGCTTCAAGCCCGATTCGCGCATGCTCGGCGAGCTCGCAGAGCGCAAGGAAAAAATCGCGCGCTATCCCGCATCGGCTGCGTTGTATTTGCCGGACGGTGAGGCGCCAAAAGAAGGCTGGGTGTTCAAGACGCCCGACCTTGCGCGCGTGCTCGAAGCAATCGCCGCACACGGCAATGATGCGTTCTATCGCGGCGAATTCGCGAAGAAACTGGTCGACGGCGTGCGCGCCGAAGGCGGTCGCTGGACGCTCGACGATCTTGCCGCGTACACCGTCAAGGAGCGCCAGCCGCTCAGCACCGAATACCATGGGTTCCACATGGTCACGGCGCCGCCGCCTTCATCCGGCGGCATTGCGATCGCCGAAATTCTGAACATCCTCGGCGGCTACGATCTCTCGCGCTACGACCACGCGCATCGCGTACATCTCGCCGTCGAAGCAATGCGCCGTGCCTATCGTGATCGCGCGGAATATCTTGGCGATCCCGACTTTATCCAGATGCCGATCGCGCGATTGACGAGTCTGGATTATGCGGCGGGCCTTCGCGCCGGCATTCATCCGGACAAGGCGACGCCGAGCGACATGCTGGCGGGTTATCTTGATCCGCGGCAGGGTGTGCATACGTCGCATTTCTCGATCATCGACAAGGAAGGCAATCTCGTTTCGGGGACGCAAACCGTGAACCTGATCTTCGGCTCGGCGTTCGTCGTTCCGGGAACAGGTTTTGTGCTCAACGACGAGATGGACGACTTCGCGCTGGTTGCCGGCAAGCCAAATGCATTTGGTCTCGTCGGCAACGACAACAACGCGCCCAAGCCGCACAGCCGCCCGCTGTCGTCGATGTCGCCGAGTTTCGTCGTCGGCCCGGACCGCATCGGCGTTCTCGGGACGCCCGGCGGAAGCCGCATCATCACGATCACGCTCGAAGGGATTCTCGCGTTCATCGATGGCGAGCAGCCGGAAAAATTCGTCGCGAACCGGCGCTATCACCATCAATATCTGCCCGACGTCGTCAACGCCGAGAAGGATGCGCTGACGCCCGAAGATATCGCGACGCTCCAGGCCATGGGCCATCGCATCGACGAGGCAAAGGGCACCTGGGGAGTCGGCTTCATGAACGCCGTGACCTGGGATCGCCACACCGGTCAGACTCACGCGGCCGCCGATCCGCGCGGTGTTTCGGGCAGCGGCGAAGTCCGGTGACAAACGCGGTGGATCTGAAGTTTCCCGTCGTCCAGGCGAAAGCGGATGCCATTTCCTCTTCTTGAGTGAGGCACTAAACGAGGCTTTCGCAAAAGCGATGATCTTGTAGTCTTGCCCAGAATCCAGAATCCAGAATCCAGAATCCAGAATCCAGAATCCAGAATCCAGAATCCCGAATCCCGAATGAAATTCTGGTCCATCCTCGGTAACTCGCAACGCCTCGACGGCGGAGCCATGTTCGGCAACGCGCCGCGCGCGCTGTGGGAGAAATGGATCGCGCCGGATGCCGACAACCGAATCCCGCTGGCGTGCCGTTGTCTGCTGGTCGAAGGATTGAACGGACGCAACGTGCTGTTCGAGACCGGCATCGGCGCGTTCTTCGAGCCGCGCTTGCGAGAGCGCTTCGGGGTGATGGAGCGCGAGCACGTCCTCATCGATTCGCTCGATCGTGCGGGCTTTTCTCACGAAGACATCGGCGCCGTGGTCCTTTCCCATTTGCATTTCGACCATGCCGGTGGACTGCTTGCAGCGTGGCAGGAGGGCGAACCTGCGCGCCTTCTGTTCCCGAACGCGACCTACGTGGTCGGCGAAGAGTGCTGGCAGCGCGCACTGAATCCGCACCCGCGCGACCGCGCTTCGTTCATTCCGGAATTGCAACCGCTGCTCGAAGCGTCCGGCCGCCTCGAACGCGTGCAGGGCGCGCGCTCGCCGACGCTCGGAATGCATGTTCGATTCAATTATTCGCACGGCCACACGCCGGGGCTCATGCTTGCCGAGATTGCTCCGGTCGAAGGCGCCACCGGCGGAATCGTCTTCTGCGCGGATCTCATTCCCGGTCGGCCTTGGGTACACTTGCCAGTGACGATGGGTTACGACCGCAATCCCGAGCTTCTGATCGACGAGAAAAAAGCGTTCCTCGAAGACAAGCTCGCGCGCGACGTGCGCCTTTTCTTCACCCACGACGTCGGTTGTGCGATCGCGCGCGTCACGCGCGATGCGAAAGGCCGTTTTTCGACCACTGACGAGCGCGCCGAGCTGATCGGCGAAGCCGCCTGAGAGACCCATGGCAAAAAAATCGAACCCATCCCCGGTGGTTGTCGTCCTCGTTCTCGTTGTGATCGTCGGTGCGGTCGCGGCAACCATTTGGGTGCACAAACACGGGCTGCCCGTGAGCACGCCCGCGCCTCAAACCGACAAGGAGGCCGCGTCCGGTGCTCCGCTCAACGTCGCGGCGGACAAGATCGACCCAGCGAACGAGGATCGCCTCATCGACGTGACGGGCGATCTCAAAGTGGTCACGCCCACGCACGACACGCAGCTCGGCATCGACGCGAATGCAGTCATGCTGATGCGTTACGCCGACATGCTGCAGTGGCAGGAACAGTGCAGCGGCAAAGACTGCACCTATCGGCAGGTCTGGTCGCCACAGCTGATCAATTCGAAGAAGTTCCGAGTGCCGGAAGGTCACCAGAATCCGTCGCACCTGCCCGTAACGACCGCGCGCTATCCTTCGGGCGAAGTTCGCGTCGGCGCGTTCCGCGTCAATGCGGCGCTGTTCGGCGATTCGGCGCCGGGTGCGCCGCTTCCGATCAAGCCGCAGCCGTATTCCGTGACCAACTCGAAGCTCCCGTCGAATCTCGCGATCAGCTTTCGCGATCGCAACGGGACGCTGTATGCCGGCGATCCGGATCATCCGTCCGTCGGCGATGTGCGCGTCATCTATCGGATCATTCCCGCGCAGAAAGTCCAGATCATCGGCACGCAGCATGGCGACGGAGTGATCGTGAAGTCGGTGAAGCTGGTTTCGCCCTCATCCTGATCAAGGGGAACAACGCATGCGCATCACGGGCATTTACGCGGCGATCGCCGCACTACTGATCGTGTTCCTCGCGGTACGCGTCACGTTGCGCAGGAGAGCCGTCCAGGTAGGCATCGGGAACGGTGGAGATGCGCTGCTCGCGCGACGCATCCGCGCCCATGCGAACGCGGCGGAATACGTTCCGCTCGCGTTGTTGCTCCTTCTCATACTCGAGCTCAACCAGACCCAGCCGATGCTGCTTCACGTATTCGGCTGCGTCCTGATTGCGAGCCGCATCCTTCATGCATTCGGGCTTTCGACGTCGCCGGTCGTCACGCCGGGGCGTGCGGTCGGGATTACGCTGACCTGGCTCGTCATCGCCGCTATGGCCTTGCTGCTGATCTGGCAGGCGCTCGCGACCTGGGTTCTTACCTGATCATCGCGAATCGTTTGCACCGGGCTTGAAGAGCGTCTCGCCGTGTTCGAGAAAGTACAGACCGGCGAACATCTTCGGATCGACCGAATAGCCTTCGCTCATCTTCCTCAACAGCCAGCGCGGGGCTTCCTCGCGTGGAATTTCGTGCACGACGATATCCTCGGTCTCGTCGCCTCCGCCCGCGTGCACGCGGACGAGATCGTACGCACGCACGAACGCCATGATCTCGTTGCTCATGCCGGACGATGAAGGTCCGGCCATGAGGAATTCGATGCGTCCCGCTTGGTAGCCGGTCTCCTCGAGCAGCTCGCGGTGCGCGGCTTCGATGGCGTGCTCATCCACGCTGTCGGCGAGATCGCCGACCAGGCCCGCCGGCATTTCGATGGTCTTTTTTTCGATCGCGGCGCGATATTGCTCGACCAGCAGTACCCGATCGTCCGGCGTCACCGCGACGATGATGACGCCGCCTCCGGCGTTCACGCGTTCGGCGAATTCCCAGCGGCCGCGACGTTTCAGGCGCAGCCAGCGGCCGTTGCAAAGCGTTTCGGTTTCGGTCATCGTGAGCGGCTGTCCCGGCAATTTCATGGCTCCGGCGCCCGCAAAGCCGCCGAATTCTATGCCCGGTCGAAGCCGCGGTCGCGCCATCGTGGCGACCAGGCGACCCCGGCCGGTACCCGACAAGCATCCTAGGTAAGCCCGATGAAGATCAAGAGAATCCTCTGCTCTGCCGCGTTCGCCTTTTCCGTCGTGCTCGGACACGCGCAGATGCAACCTCAAAGCGGCGCGTCGCCCGCTCCGGATCCGCATTCGCTCAGCCAAACGCAGATCGAGCAGATGCAGGTGCCGTCCGCGCTGTTTCGGCTGGCCGCGATCTACAAGCAAAGCGGCGATCTCGATCGCCTGGTGCTGGCGCTGAAGCGCCTCAATGAGCTCATGCCGAACAGCGGCGAGCTCAAGCTCGCGCTCGCCAGCGTCTACGCCGAGAAAGGCGATGGAACGCGTGCGAGCGAGGTGCTGCTGCAGATGCAGAAACAGGGCTTCGGCTACGACCTTTCCAACAATGCGGCCTTCGCCAAGGTGAAGGGCACGCACCTCTGGAGTTTTCTGGTCCAGAGCCTGAAAACCAACATGAAAACATTCGGCGAAGGCAAGGTCGCATTCACGCTGCCGAAGGGCGACAACATGTTCGAATCGCTTGCGTTCGATCCGGCGCGCAAGCAGTTCCTCGTCGGCAGTGTTCGCGAAGGCAAGATCTATCGCGTCGGCAAGGACGGCAAGTTAGAGGACTTCATCGCACCCGGCGCAGACAACGGGCTCTGGAGCGTTTACGCGATGGCCGCCGATCCGGCCAACGATGTGCTTTACGTCGCGAGCACGTCATCGGTCTATTTCAAGGGCTTCAAGCAGGAAGATTTCGGCAGCGCGGGCGTCTTCAAGTTCAAGCTTTCGACCGGCAAGCTGCTCAACAAGTACCTGCTCGCGCGCGACAATCAGCCGCACACGCTGTCCAGCATCGCGATCGGCAGGCACGGCGAAGTTTTTGCGGCGGATGGACTTCGCAACATCATCTACCGGCTCGACGGTGGGTCGTTGAAGCCGATGGTCGAGAATCCAAAGCTGACCAGCATCCGCGGACTCGCGGTCAGCGGCGACGGCAAGCGGCTCTATTTCGCCGACTATTCGCTCGGCGTGTTCGGCGTCGATCTCGCTGCGGGCAAGGCATTCGATCTCGACTACGCCGGCGACAAGCTCGTGCTCGGCGGCATCGATGGGCTATACGCCTATGACGATACGCTGGTCGTGATCGAAAACGGCATGTCGCCCAAGCGCATCATGCGCCTGCATCTCGGCAAGGACGGCCGAACAATCGAGCGCGCCATGCCGCTCGATGTCGCCAATCCCGCGTTCGGATTGCCGACCTACGGCACCATCGACGGCGACGGTCTCTACTTCATCGCCAACAGCCAGAAAAACGACTACGACACCTACGGCGTGCCCAAGGATCTGGCCAAACTCGAAGACGTGCGCGTGTTCCGCAGCGATCTTCGCTTCGCGTGGAGCGAAGGCGGCATCGACACGAAAGTCGGCTCGACGCCGAAACCCGTTCCAGCAGCGCCGCATACCGGTGTGTTCGACAATGTCGAGAGCGGCGTCAAATCGACGCAACCGCTCGAGGCGGCGACACGCTCAGGCGGCTGACGCAGGCGTTTCGGCGAGGTTCGCGATCGCGCGCACGCGTGCGCGTGTGAGCGGACCCAACTTCAACCGTTCGAACAGCGCTTCCACGGCAGGCGTATCCAGCGCGCGCAGCGCGTAGCCTTCGGCGACGAGCGGCACGGGTGCATCGAGCGCGATCACACTGAGCAGACGCGAAAGCCGCGCGCTTTCGCCGTGTTCGCGAAGGCGCATTGAAGCTGCCGCCGCACCGCGCGTACTCAGGAAAGCGACCTCTTCGGCGCGTTCGAGCAGCGCATCGAGTGTGCCGAAATGGTGCAGGAGAATCGCCGCCGTCTTCGGCCCGATGCCGGGCACGCCGGGAATGTTGTCGACGCTGTCGCCGGTCAGCGCGAGATAGTCCGCGACCTGATCCGGGCGCACGCCGAGCCGCGTCTTGACGCCGTGCGCATCCCATCGCTGGTTGCGTTGCGGATCCCATTGCTCGTCTTCGGCGCCGATGAGCTGCCCG
The DNA here is from genome assembly GCA_035996605.1 of Rhodanobacteraceae bacterium. GTDB lineage: Bacteria > Pseudomonadota > Gammaproteobacteria > Xanthomonadales > Rhodanobacteraceae > Dokdonella_A. The sequence goes on along the minus strand of DASYJJ010000267.1, from coordinate 3,362 downwards.
AAGTCCTTGTCGGCCGAAACGATCACGCCGCGGAATCCAGCCATGCGCAGCGCCATCAACGCGCTGCCGATGAGATCGTCGGCTTCGTATTTCGCATCGGCCAGCACGGCCACGCCGAGCGCTGCGGTGACTTGCTTGCACAACGCAAACTGGCGCATCAGCTGCGGCGGTGCGGGCTCTCGATGCGCCTTGTACGCGGGGTAGATCGCGTTGCGAAACGATGTTGTCAGCGATTCGTCGAAGGCGACCGCGATGTGCGTCGGGCGCGTGCGCTCGAGAAGATCGAGCAGAAAGCGCGTGAAACCGTGCACCGCGATGACCGAATCGCCGTCCGCGTCGGTGATGTCAGGCATCGGCGCGAAATACGCGCGACAGATGTAGAGACTGCCATCGACGAGATGCGCGGTCGGCGTCATGGATTCCACTCGCTCTGGACGGTTTCGAGCTCCGGACGGTTGCGTTCCGGCGCCGGTTCGCGCGCGGTGCCGATGTGCACGAATCCGATCACGCGTTCGTTTTCGTTGAGACCCAGCAGCGCGGCGGCTTCGCGATCGTAGGCGGCCCAGCCGGTCAGCCATTGCGCGCCGAAGCCGAGTCCTTGGGCTCCAAGCAGAAGGTTGTACGCGACGCAGCCCGCCGAAAGGAGCTGCTCCTGCGCGGGGATCTTCGGATGGTCGGCCTCGATGCGAGCGATGACCGCGACGATCACGGGCGCAAAGGTGAAGCGCGCGCGATCCTTCTCGATCACGGCCGGCGGCACATCAGGTTCTTTGCGCAGATGAATTTCCGCGAGTGCCGAACCGAGCCGCGCGCGCGCATCGCCGCGAATCAGCAGCAGACGCCAAGGAGTCAGCTTGCCGTGGTCCGGCACGCGGATCGCCGCGCTCAAGAGCCGCTGCAGCTCTGCCGGATCCGGACCGGGTTCGCCGAGCTGGCGCGACGGCACCGAGCGGCGCTGATTGAGGACATCGAGGGGCATGCGTCGGGGAACGTGGAGACTCGAACGAGAGTTTACCAGCGGCCCGACAGCGAACGAGGCCGCTTCGCTGCATCGCGCCTTACCGTATTCGCGCCGTTCCGCTAGGATTGCCCGCATTCGAGCGATTCGTGGAGGCGACATGCCGTTTGCCGTGGCGGTAGTGCGCGAAAGCGCCGCGGGCGAACGCCGCGTCGCGGTGACGCCGGAAACGGCCAAGAAGCTCAAAGCGCGCGGCGCCGTGGTTGTTCTAGAGCGCGGTGCCGGGGCGTCGGCGTATTTCGCGGACGCTGCATATGTCGATTGCGAAACGGCCGCAAACGCGCGCGCAGCTCTGGCAAGTGCGGACGTACTGCTCAAAGTGCAGCCGCCGACGCTGGACGAAATCGCTGCGTTGAAAGAAGGCGCGATCGTCATCGCACAGCTGCAGCCGCATCTCGCTCCCGAGCGCACGCGTGCGCTGCGCGATCGCAAGATCACCGCATTCGCGATGGAGCTTCTGCCGCGCACCACGCGCGCGCAGGCGATGGACGTTCTTTCATCGCAGGCCGCTGTCGCCGGCTACAAGGCCGTGCTGATCGCCGCCGAAGCCGCACCGAAGTTTTTTCCGATGTTGACGACTGCAGCCGGGACGATTCGGCCTTCAAAGGTCTTGATCGTTGGCGCCGGAGTCGCGGGTCTCCAGGCGATCGCGACTGCACGCCGTCTCGGCGCGCAGGTCGAAGGTTTCGATGTTCGGCCGGAAACGAAGGAGCAGATCGAATCGCTCGGCGCGAAATTCCTCGATCTCGGCGTCAGCGCCGCCGGCAGCGGCGGCTACGCGCGCGAACTGACTCAGGAAGAACGTGACAAGCAGCAGCAGGCACTCGCCGATCATCTGAAAGGCATCGACGTCGTCGTCACGACCGCGGCGGTGCCAGGCCGCAAAGCGCCACGCATCATCAGCGCCGCGATGGTCGCCGGCATGAAGCCGGGCTCGGTGATCGTCGACATTGCCGCGGAGACGGGTGGCAACGTCGAAATCACCGAAGCGGGCAAGACCATCGTCAGCGCCAACGGCGTCAGCGTGATCGGTAGCGTGAACCTTCCCGCCAGCGCGCCGGTGCACGCGAGCGAGATGTACGCGCGCAATCTCTACAATTTTCTCGAGTTGAGCTTGAAGGAAGGCGCCTTGAATCTCGACTGGGAAGATGAGTTGATCGCGAAGACGTGCGTGACGCATGCCGGAGAGATCAGGAACGAGGCGGCGAAGAAGCTGGCGGACCCGAGCTGACTGTGCGCGGCGACGCGTCGACTCACCTCCGTCGTCCCGGCGAAAGCCGGGACCCAGTTCCTTTGACGCAGGAGCACAAGGCGCTGGATCCCAGCTTTCGCCGGGACGACGCGAGCCAGGTGCGGCACTCCGGCGAATGGTTGAGGACAAAACGATGATCGACGGTTTTCTCGCGCTCTACATCTTCATGCTCGCCGCATTCACCGGCAAGGAAATCATCGCGCGCGTGCCGGTGATCCTGCACACGCCGCTGATGTCGGGTTCGAATTTCGTGCATGGCATCGTGCTGGTCGGTGCGATGGTTGCGCTGGCGCAGGCGGATTCGCCGCTGGCGATCACGATCGGCTTCATCGGTGTCGTGCTGGGCGCCGGCAATGCGGCCGGCGGTTACGTCGTCACCGAGCGCATGCTCGAGATGTTCAAGTCCAGCAAAGACACGAAGAAGGTCTGAACGCATCCATGGATACGCAGATGCTGCTCGTTTACCTCGCCAAAGCGAGCTATTTCCTCGCCGCGGTGCTGTTCATTCTCGGCATCAAGCGCATGTCGTCGCCGGTCACCGCGCGCAAGGGCATCGTGCAGGCGGGCATCGGCATGGTCATCGCGACGCTCGCGACATTCGCGATCACTGGCGGACACAATCTCTGGCTGATCATCGCCGGCATTGCGATCGGCGTGGTGCCGACGTGGCTGTGGGGCAAGAAAGTCGCGATGACCGACATGCCGCAGATGGTCGCGCTTTTCAACGGCATGGGCGGCGGATCGGCCGCGGCGATCGGTGCCGGAGAGCTCCTGAAATTCACGCAGCCGGGCGCGGAAACACCCGCACTTGCGACTCTTGCGCTCGCCGTCGTTGGCGCGTTGATCGGCTCGATCTCGATGACGGGCTCGATCATCGCGTGGGCCAAGCTCGACGGGCGCATGGACAAGCGCTTCACGTTCGGCGGACAGCAGTTCGTCAATTTCGCAGTGTTCATCGCGGCCGCGCTGGTCGGCGCGGCGATTGTCTTCTGGAAACTCGATTCGAGCCTCGTCGTCGTGTTTTTCCTGCTCGCGCTGGCGTTCGGCGTGCTGATGACATTGCCGATCGGCGGCGCCGACATGCCGGTCGTG
>DASYJJ010000266.1:0-5386 GCA_035996605.1 Rhodanobacteraceae bacterium | reverse complement strand
CGTGCGCACCGCCTCGTCGGCCGTGTAGCAGCCGGCGGTATTGGGCAGGATCGTGTAGCGCGACGGCGGCAGCACGTCGAGCAGATTCGGCTCGCCGGGATTCTGGCCGATGTTCGTGCGACGCACGGCGACGGTGACGATCTGTGCACCCGCCGTTTCCGTCGCGCGCTGTGTTTCGGCGAGATCCTTGAACTTGCCGGTGCCGGTGAGGAGCCGCGAGCGGTAGCTGCGACCGGCGATCACCAGCGGATCGTCGATGGAGGGCGGAATGGACTGGGGCAGTGCGTTCATCGGGTAGGCGGTCTCGGTTCGTGGCGCGTGAGCGCGCGCACGCGCAAAGAATTCGGATCGATCAGCCGCCGCCGATCGCATGCACGACTTCCACGCGATCTCCGGCAGCGAGCACACGCGCGTCGAAAGCGCTGCGCGGCACGATCTCGCGATTGACCTCGATCGCGACGCGTTTTCCGTGCAGGCCCGATAGGGCGATCAGGTCGGCGATCGTCGCGCCGTTTGCGACGTCCTGCTCGCGTCCGTTGAGCACGATCCTCATCGTTCCATTCTAGCTGCCGCGGTCGGCAGATGCACAAAAAAACGACGCCGCGCGAACGCGGCGTCGTTTGTTCACCTGGTGAAGCGGATCAGCGGTGACCGCCGTCGTCCTTGTCCTTGTTGTCCTTGTCCTTCTTGCTGGTATCACGTGCCGGCGGAGCGCGGTGTTCCTGTTGCACCGGCGCGTGCTGCACCTGCGGCTGAGGCGGCGCCACATGCGTTTGCGGCTGCGCCGGCGTGTAGGTACGCGGCGTTTGCTGCTGCACGTGCTGCTGCTGTTGCTGCTGCACGCCGCGCGATTCCGTGCGCGGGGTGTAGTGAGACTGCGATCCGTTCGGGTTGTTGGTGTTGGGGTTGCCGTTCGGATTGTGCGTCGACGAGTCGTTGATGACCTTGCGCTCCGCTTGCGGAGTATGCGTCTGCGTAGGCGCATGCACGGTCGCATTGCCGTGACCGGTGTTGTTGCTGACGGCGTTGTTGTTGGTCGTCGTCGTCGAGCGCGTCTGCGATCCGTTCGTCTGCGAGCCATTCACCGTGCGACCGTTCACGGTCTTGTCGTGAACCGTTGCCGAGTTAGGCGTATTTGGGTTGCGCGTGACGACACCTTCGTTGTTGGTCGTTGTACGCGGCTGGCCAGGATGCGGAGCGAACTGCGACGACGGCACGCCGTTGTTGGTCGGTTTCTGACCTTGCTGCACGGTCGGATTGCGCGTGGTGGTGGTCTGGGTGCGACCGTTCACCGTGCCATTCGCGTTGTTCGCGGGCGACGTCGTGATCGTCTTCGGCGGCGTGCCGCGTTGCATGACACCCGTCTGCCCGGTCTGCGCGCCGTTCGCATTGACACCGTTCGCGTTGACCGTTCCGCGCAGCGGCAACGGCTGAGGCTTGGCTCCGCCCTGGCCGACCACCGTCACGCGTTGTGGCTGACCGCGCCCGGCGACTGCAGCGGCGCCCGCCGCGGCGGTGGTCGCAGGCGCGATCTGACGCAGTTGTTGCGTCGCGAGCGGCTGGCCGTTGTTGCGCTTGATCGCATCGATGCGCGCAGTCACCGGCGCGGCACGCGGCGGCGGAGGCGTACGAGCGATGACGCGGCGATCCAGCGTTTGCGCAGTCGGAACCGCGCGCGCCTTGGCGGCATTGGCGGCGACGAAACTCGCGCGCTCCGGCGCGATGCCGACGCGGCTCACAACGTTCGCATTGCGCAGCTGGTTCTCATTCACCTGCACTCGAGCGGCATTGACCGCACGCGAGCCGACGAAGGCTTCACGCGACACCGCAGTCACCGCCGCGGCGTTCGTTCGATACGCGTAATTCGCGTTGTTGATCGGACCGCCACGCGAGTAATTGTTGTAGACGTTGGTGATGTTCGTGTTGTTGATGATCGTGGTGTTGCGCACGTTCACGTTGGTGAAGTAGTTGTGCGAAGCGTGGTACCACGGCACGAACACATCACGCGGGCCAAGCGGGAACCAGCCGACCGGGCCGGTGGAAATACCGATGCCCCAACCTGCGCCGCCGACGAATCCGACCAGCGCGGGTGCATAGATCGGACGCGCCGCGATCTGACCGGGGCACCAGCCCCAACGATCGCTCGCATAGACCCAACGCCCGTAATGGAACGGCGCGAAGCCCCACGCGGCCTGATCGATCCAGGTCCAGCCCCAGGGATCGACCCAGGACCAGTGACCGTCTCGGTACGGCGCCCAGCCTGCCTCGACGTTGGTCGGATACCACACATGGCCGTATTCGGGCACGTCGTTCCAGCCGCCGTAGTCGTCGAGATCGGCGTAGCCGATCACGTCTTCCGAAACGTACTGGCGCGAGGCGGCATGTTCGTAGCGGTCGTTGCGCGACTGCACCCATCCGTCGAAATCGTCGCCGCGGGGCAGGTCGAGCACTTCGTAGTCGTGCAGCGCCGAATCGTGGAAACGATACGACTGTCCCGCGCGCACGCTGTAGCTCGCGTTGTTTTCGCCGTAGACGTCGCCACCGCCCTTGAAGACGGTCACCATGGTCGACGTACCGTCGGGCGCGATGTCCACGCGATAGTCGCCGGGCTGCGTGATGGCGAACGCGAGCGTGGGCGTATCGACTTCGTAGCTCTGACCTTCGAACACGCGGCGGACGTGCAGGTTCATCACACCCTGCGTCAATTCGGTCTGCGCGACGTTGTCGTTGAGGTTCAAGATGTCGAACGAGGATTGCGCATCGAGGCGCAGCGTCGCGGCTCCGACTTCCATTTCGGCGCGACCGCCCTGATCGGTAAAGAGTTTGTCGCCGGTTGCAAGCGGCCGGTTCAGATCGGCTTGGACCCAATCGTCATTGCCGGATGGCTGAAAGCTGACGTCGCCGCGCAGATAGCTCAGGCGGGCGACACGGTCGGGTGGATCGTTCTGAGCGCCCTGCGCATCATCCTGCGCGAAAACCGAACCAGCGGACGCAAAGAGCGCCAATCCGAGCATGGCGAACGTCGCCTTGCGGATGGAACGACGCGGTGTGCACATGTATGGTCTCTCCTGTTGCCTACGCCAACCTGCGGTAACGGTGGGTGGATTCCCCCGAAAGGCCTTCCGTCCGCGGCTGACAGGCTGTGGCCATCACAACGTAAATGGGCTGAATGCCCGCCTTCCAGGACGGGAATTTCGTGGCCCGCCAAAAGCGTACTCAGCCGCGATTCAGCGCCGAAGCGTGACCTGCACACGCAAGGCATTTGAGTCGCCTTGCGGACTGCGCAGAAGCGCCGCTACGCTGTCCCCTCGCGCGGGTGTCGTCTAATGGTAAGACAGCAGCTTCCCAAGCTGCGAACGTGGGTTCGATTCCCATCACCCGCTCCAACCCGACTCCATAATACATACGATCCCTCGAGTCCTGGCGATGCAGCCTGCGGAACCACACATTCTCGGCTGGCGCGAATGGCTCGCGTTGCCGACATTCGGCATCGGCGCCATCAAGGCGAAGCTCGATACGGGCGCGCGCACGTCCTCGCTGTGCGTCGTGTCGGCCGAGACGTTCGATCGCGATGGCCGGCTTCACGTGCGCTTCCTGGTGCGTCCGCGCCGGCGCAGTGCGCGCGTGATCGCCTGCGAGGCTCCCGTCGTCGATCGGCGGGCGGTCACCGATTCGGGCGGCCACATCAGCGAGCGCTGGTTTGTGCGCACCGAAATCATGCTGGGGTCTCGGCGCTTCGAAACCGACATCAACCTGACAGACCGACGCGCCATGCTGTTTCCGTTGTTGCTCGGTCGCTCCGCGCTCGACGGCCGTTTCCGCATCGATCCCGGCCTTTCCTATACCTCGCCGAAACCCGAACCCGCGCGCCCATCGCCATGAAGATCGCCATCCTTTCGCGCAACTCGCGGTTGTACTCGACGCATCGCCTGGTCGAAGCCGGGCGCAAGCGCGGCCATCGGGTGCGCGTGCTCGATCCGTTGCGCTGCTACATGCGCATCGCTGCGGGCAAGTTCGAGATTCATTACAAGGGTCGGGCGCTGCGCGGGCTCGACGTCGTGATCCCGCGCATCGGCGCGTCCGTAACGTTTTACGGCACGGCCGTGCTTCGTCAGTTCGAGATGATGGGCGTGAAGACGCCGAACACAGCCGACGCGATCCTACGCTCGCGCGACAAGCTGCACGCATTGCAGCTGCTCGCTCGCGAAGGCATTGGCCTGCCGACCACCGTTTTCGGCGACAACCCGGACGACACCGCCGATCTCTTGAAGATGCTGGGCGACCCGCCGCACGTCATCAAGCTCAACGAAGGCGCGCAGGGACAGGGCGTGCTGCTTGCCGAGAAACGCTCCTCGGCGCAAGGCATGATCGAGGCGTTCCGCGGCCTCTACGCGAACTTCCTGGTCCAGGAATTCATCCGCGAGGCGAGGGGCGTGGATCTGCGCTGCTTCGTCGTCGACGGCAAGGTCACTGCCGCAATGCAGAGAAAGGCGACCGACGGCGACTTCCGCGCAAATCTGCACCGCGGCGGCACGGCGACCGCCGTTGACCTCACCACGCAGGAGGCTGACGTGGCCATCCACGCCGCGCGGGTCATGGGGCTCGGCGTCGCCGGCGTGGATCTCCTGCGTTCGCACCGCGGGCCGCTGGTGCTCGAGGTCAATTCTTCGCCCGGACTCGAAGGTATCGAGGGCGCGACCGGCGTGGATGTCGCCGGAGCGATCATCGAGCATGTGGCCGGGTCGGGCCGGCCGCGCCGCCGCGCCGGACCGCCGGCCATACAACGACGCGCATAGTACGAGGAATCTCGTTGACTTGTGGGAGCGGTTGCTCCTACCATCGCCTCACGCCGGTTCGTCGGGTTGTCCTTCGTGCATTTATCCGGGGAAGGCGGGCGGCCTCGAATCCTTTCCAGACTGGAGATTGGTCCCAATGAAGAGCGCGTTCGTTTTCGGCACGGCTTTCGCCGTCATGGTTTCGTTTCCTGCGTTCGCGAAGGAGACGAACGATCCCGCAGTCAACGCCGACACCAAGGAGTCGTTCACTGCCGTTTCCTCGTGGGTGCGCAAGGAAATGAGCGCCGGCGGGCGTTACTCCTACGTCACTGACACCGAGAGATCCAAGGTCGACTCGAATCTGACCGAGATGGGCGGACTCTTCGACAAGTCCGGATCGGTTGCCCAGATGAACGACGCCGACAAGACCAAGTTGTTCAATGACCAGGAAGAACTGAACGCGATCCTTTCCAAGCGCGACGGTGACCGGATCATTTGCAAGAACGAGATTCCGATCGGTTCGCACATCCCGGTCAAGAACTGCAGGACATACAGTCAGATTGAAGCCGACCACCACAACACGCGCCAGTTCATGGATGACCGCTCGACGG
>DASYJJ010000265.1:0-13108 GCA_035996605.1 Rhodanobacteraceae bacterium | reverse complement strand
CAGCACGAAGCGCACTGGCACACGTACTGGATAAATCCCGGCGATTCGGGCCTGCCGACCACGCTCACCTGGACGCTGCCGCCAGGGTTCCGCGCGCAAGACATCGCGTGGCCGCTGCCGACGCGTTTCGATGTCGGCGGTCTTTACAATTTCGGCTACGGCGGCGAAGTGTTGTTGCCAATCACGCTCGAAGTTCCAGCGGATGCACAGCCAGGCACGACCGCGCATCTTGCGGCCGAAGCGAAGTGGCTCGTCTGCCGCGAAGAGTGCATTCCGGGCAAGGCGTCCCTCGTGTTGGATGTTCCGATCGCAGCGCCGCCGCCGACGCCAGACACGCGCTGGACCGCGCAGTTCGCCAGGGCTCGTCTGGGCGAGCCGGAAGCCACGGCGTGGAAATCCGAAGCGCGGATCGATGGCGATCGCGTCGCGATCACGCTGCGCGGACCGGGTCTTCCGGATGCGAACGGTCTCGATGCGTTCGTCGCAGAACGAAAGCTCGTCGACAACAAACCGCCGCAGATACGCCGCGACGGCGACGCGCTGATTGTCGCCTTCGGCAAGAGCGACTATTTCGGAACTTCGCCGACGACATTCGATCTGGTAGTGACGCAACCGTCCGCCGCAGGCGTGCGCGGATGGCGCGTGCAGGTTCCCCTCGTCGCCGTGACGTCGACAGCGCCCTGATTGCCTCTACAGCCTGATGGCCTTTACAACTGGAGATTCGCCATGACGCTTCGCATGACCCTGCTCGCCGCTGCGCTCACGTTTGCAACTCCGCTCCTTGCAAAGCCCGTGATCGGTCAGCCCGCTCCGGATTTCTCCGTTACCGATGCGTCGGGCAAGACTGAATCGCTGTCCGCCTACAAGGGCAAGACGGTCGTGCTCGAATGGAACAACCCGGAATGTCCGTTCGTCGGCAAGCACTACGGCGCGCAAAACATGCAGACGCAACAGGCCGAAGCGGCTGCGCAAGGTGTGGTGTGGCTGACGGTGAATTCGGGATTCGACGGCAAACAAGGCCATCTCGATGCGGCCGACGCGAACGCCTACGTCGCGAAAGTCGGTGGCAAGGAAGCCGCTTATCTTCTCGACGCCAATGGCAAGGTCGGACATGCGTACGATGCGAAGACGACGCCGCACATGTTCGTGATCGACAAGGACGGCGTGCTGCGTTACATGGGTGGCATTGACTCGATCGCGAGCACGGACAAAGACGATATTCCGAATGCGACGCAATACGTGCGCCAAGCGCTCGCCGAGCTCGCTGCCGGCAAGGCGGTCAGCGTGCCGACCTCGGAGCCTTACGGCTGTTCGGTGAAATACGGTTCGTGATCGCGGCTCAGCGTTCCGCGTTGGCGGCGGTCGCGGGCGGAATCTCGCCGATCGGCATCGCCTGCGGCACGATGCCTGGCAAGGGCGCCGCTTTTGCGTAACGTCGCGACAGCGAACGCGTGACGTTCCACGCCAGCACGAACGCAACGACCAGCAGCATCGACGACAACAGGAACGGCGCGCCCGGCAGATGAACCGGCGCGTGATCGCTGATGAAAAGCGCGAAGATCTGCGTGAAGAGCGCGGGTCCGAAAATGCCGGCGAGACTCGCAAGACTCGACACCGCGCCCTGCAATCGTCCTTGCTCGTGCGGATCGACCTGGCGCGTCATCAGCGCCTGTGTCGCGGGCCCGGCGAGTCCCCACAATGCAAGCAGCGGCACACCGATCAGGAATACCTGCGGTGTGCTCGCCAACGCCATCGTCGCGAAGCCGGCCGCGCCAAACACCACGCCCAAGAGCAAAGTGCGTCGCTCGCCGATGCGCGGCACGAGCTTGCCGACGAGCCAGGCCTGCGTAAACGCATTGCAGACGCCGACCAGCGCGAGCGTGTAGCCGACCGCCTGCGGTCCCCAGTTGTAGCGATAGTCCGCGTACAACACGAACACGCTTTGCAGCACGTAATGCGCGAGGTTCGTCAGCAGCACGACCGCCGCCAGACCAAACACCTGCGGATAGCGCCGCAGCAGGATCAGCGAGCCGAGCGGATTCGCATGGCTCCAGTCGAAGCGCTTGCTGCGCTGCTCGGGCGGCAGTGATTCCGGCAGAATGAAATAGCCGTACAGAAAATTCGTCAGCGCGAGGACCGCGGCAGCCCAGAACGGCAGGCGCAGATCAATGCCGCCGAGAAATCCGCCGAGCGCGGGACCGATGATGAAACCGATGCCGAACGCGGCGCCGAGCATGCCGAAACTCGCGGCGCGTTTTTCCGGCGGTGTGACGTCGGCGATATACGCGTTCGCGGTCGTGAAGCTCGCGGCGGTCGCGCCCGAGATGCAGCGGCCGATCAGTAGCAACGGCAGCGTGTTGACGAGCGCCATGAACAGAAAGTCCACGCCGATGCCGAGGTTCGACAGCAGCACGACCGGTCGCCGGCCGAATCGATCCGACAACGCGCCCTGGATCGGCGCGCAGGCGAACTGGATCGCGGCGAACAGCGTGCCGAATACGCCGACCCACATCGCGGCCTTGGCGACACCGCCGCCGGCGAGTTGCTCGACCAGGTGCGGCAACACAGGAATGATGATGCCGAACGACAATATGTCGATCAGCACGGTGACGAAGATGAAGACGAGTGCGGCGCGGCGTGGCGCGGCGGTCGGGGTCGGCGTCAACGTATTCACGAAGGAGTCCGTTTCTGTGCGCGGTCGTGGCGCGGACGATATCTCATCGGGATCGACGGCGCCGTTCGGGAGTCGCCGAGCTGCTTGACTCGTCCGCAGGCGGCGCGCGCAAGCCGATCAACTCTTCGCGTGGATGTCGATGAAGCGCAGGAACTCCGCGCGGGTGCGCGCGTCCTCGCGAAAGCTGCCGAGCATCTGACTGGTGATCATCGATACGCCACGCTTGTGCACGCCGCGCGTCGTCATGCACTGGTGCACGGCATCGATGACCACTCCGACGCCGCGCGGCTTGAGCACGTCGGCGATGCAGTGCGCGACCTGTGAGGTGAGTTTTTCCTGCACCTGGAAGCGCCGTGCGTAGGCGTCGACGACGCGCGCGAGCTTGGAAATGCCGACGACTTTGTCAGTCGGCAGGTAGCCGACGTGCGCGCGGCCGATGATCGGTGCCATGTGGTGCTCGCAGAACGATTCGAACTCGATGTCGCGCAGCACGATCATCTCGTCGTAGCCCGCAACTTCCTCGAACGTGCGCCGCAGGTAATCGTTCGGATCGATCGCGTAGCCGGAAAACCAGTCGCGGTAGGCATCGACGACGCGTTTGGGCGTATCGATCAGACCTTCGCGCCGCGGATCCTCGCCGGCCCAGCTCAGCAGCGTGCGCACGGCTTCTTCGGCCTGGCCCTGGCTGACGGTGGGTTTCTTCTGTTTTTTCATCGGACGACTCCGCGGGAAACGCGATGCGCGAGTCTAGCAGGCGTCCCGCGACTCACCCGGCGATCGAGACCTCAGCGCGTCTTGCTTTGCGCACGGCGCGACGGCTTCGCATCGATCGGCACGAGAATCCAGGAGAGCGCAATGAGTCGCTCGCGGGTCGCCGAACGCGGCTGCCGCAACAGGGTCGCCAAACGCGTCAGCAGGCGATTGATCTCGCCGAGTTCCTTGTGCCCGACCCAGCCTTTGCCGCGCGCGGCCCAGAGCTCGCGCAAAGGACCTTCGGCGTTCGTGTCCGGATCGGCGAGCGCACGCGAGAAATCGCGTCCCGCGATACGCAGCAGGCTGGCAGCGACTCGTCCGACCGCTTTCGCATTCGCCGTGGCGCCCGGCCGATAGCGCAGGCGCAGACCTTCGCCACGCGAACGCGGGCGATAGCGCCTTCCGTCTGCCGTGGATTCTTCGATGACGAGACCCGCCGCGGCGAGCTGCCGCAGGTGGTAGTAGAGGCCATCCGCCGGCCGGCCGAGATGCTCGGCGAGCTCGGCGACGCTTGCATCGCCGCCGAGCGCTTCAATCGTGTCGATCAGCTCGATGCGCGTCGGTGAAGCAAGAACTTCGATCTCGCCGGCGTTCTCTACGGCGCGGCTGCGTTTCTTCTGTGCCATTGGTTGGCTTGCTTTGATTGAAATAAAGACAGATTATTCAACAAACGATCGCGCAGTGCAAAGGGCGTCGCGCCTTCTGACTGCGCCTTCGAATGGAGATGGCCATGTTGAAGCGACTTCTGATGTTCGCGTTCACGTCACTGCTGACGACGACTGCGGCGCAAGCCGAGGACGCGGCTTCGCTGCTCGCGAAGTACAAATCCGCCACCGGCGGCGCGGCCTGGGACAGCGCCAAGACGCTGCACATGCAGGGCACGCTCAGTACCGGCGGACTCAGTGGCAACGTCGCGCTCGTGCAGGATCTCCTCACCGGCCGCTCCGCCGACAGCTACAAACTCGGTTCGGTCGAGGGCGCGGATGGATACGACGGAAAACTCGCATGGGAGCGCGATCCGGGCGGCGAAGTTTCCGCGCAGGACACGCCCGAAGCCGTGCGTCGCACGCGCACTCAGGCGTGGCTCGATGCGCACGCGTACTGGTATCCGCAAAGAATCAAGGCGACGTACGGCGCCATCGGCGAGCGCGATCTCGAAGGCAAGCACTACCGTGTCATCGAAGCGCATCCCGAAGGCGGCGATCCGGTGACGTTGTGGTTCGATCCCGCCGACGGTTTGCTCGCGCGCGTCGTCCAGCGTCAGGGCGCAGACACCGCAACAACGGTTCTCGACGATTATCGCGATGCTGGCGGCGTGCGTATTCCTTTTCACAGCACGGTTGACCTGACCGACGCGGCGGGACGCACGGATCCACGCCGCCGCAGCGAAATCAAACTCGATCACGCGACGCTCAACGGCGCGATCGCCGACGCTGATTTCGCGATGCCGAAGATGGCCGCCACCGCGCATATTGACAACGCGAATGGAGTCACGCGGATTCCATTCGAGCTGATCAACAATCATATCTACGCAAGCGGCAGCATCGACGGGAAGCCGGCTCGCTTTCTCGTCGACACCGGCGGCGTGAATGTGCTGACACCGGTCGCGGCGAAGAAATTCGGCATCGTCGGCGAAGGCAAGATGGCCGCCGGAGGCGTCGGCGATCAGCGCGTCGATCTTGCGCTCGCGCATGCCAAAGAAGTTCGCGTCGGCGATGCAGCGCTCGATCGCCCGGTTTTCTACATCATCGATCTCGGCAAGCTCGCCGACGTCGAAGGGACGGACGCGGACGGTCTCGTCGGCTACGAAATGTTTCGCCGCTTCGGAGTAACGATCGACTACGCGGGACACACGCTGACACTCGCCGATCCCGCGAAATTCACGCCGCCTGCGAATTCAAGCGCCGTGCCGTTCGAACTCAACGATCGCATTCCGATCATCGCCGGAACGCTCGATGGTGTGCCGGTACGCATCAGCGTCGACACCGGTTCTCGCGCTTCGCTGACGATGCATTCGCCGTTCGTGCGCGAGCACGATCTTGTCGCGCGCTATCACGCCGCGTCCGAAGCGGTCGTCGGCTGGGGCGTCGGCGGACCTTCGCGCGGACGTCCCGCACGCTACGGCACGCTGCGGCTCGGCGACAGCGACAGCGACATCACCGGCATCGCGGGCGATCTGTATACCGGCGACAAGGGTTCGTTCGCGAACCCTGATTTGGCCGGCAATCTCGGCGGTGGCGTGCTGCACCGTTTCACGGTCGCGTTCGACTACGCGAACAAGAAGATGTACCTCGCTCCAAACGCGGACTTCGGCAAACCCGATGCTTTCGATCGCAGCGGGCTCTTTCTCTTCGGCGATGGTGACGCGCTGCTCGTCGCCGATGTCGCGCCCGAGAGCGCGGCCGCGCGCGCGGGCGTGCGTGTGCAGGATCGCGTGACCGCGATCGATGGAAAGAAGGTCGGCACATCAGTGCTGGTCGAGTGGCGCACGAAATTGCGCGAGTTGCCGGTGGGAACTCGCGTGCAGATCGAAGCGCGGCGCGATGGAAAAAGCGAACGTTTCGAGCTGGTCCTTGCGGATCGGATTCCGGCTGCGCCGTGATGCCCGTTCATATCAGCGCAGGGAAGCGGCACGGGCTGGCGCGCGCCCACTCTCGTCGTCCCGGCGAAGGCCCGGACCCAGCGCTTTGCCTTGATCGAACAAAGGCGCTGGATCCCGCCTTCGCCGGGACGACGGCTTTGGTCAGACGACGGCTTCCGTGAGACGACGGCTTCCGTGACCCAGCAACGTTCGGAGCGGGCTTGCATCGTCACTGCCTGGTCAGCTCGCAACAACGGTTGAGCATCGCGAGATCTATTCCACGCGACAGAACACCGCCTTCAGATACCGCGACTCCGGCACGTGCGCCAGGAACGGATGATCCGGTCCTGCGCCGCTGATCTTCAGAACCTGCACGGTGCGGTTCGCGTAGAACGCCGCGCGGCGCAGCATGTCGAGAAATTGCTCTTCGCTGACGAGGCCGGTGCATGAGCAGGTCAGGAATATCCCGCCCGGTTTCACCGCAGCAAGCGCGAGCTTGTTCATGTCGAGATATTTTTTCAGCGCAGGAATCACCTGTTCGCGGTCGCGTGTCATCTTGGCCGGGTCGAGCACGACGACGTCGTATTGATCGCGATTGTTGACCGCGACGTCGCGCAGCCAGGCGAAGATGTCGGCCTGCACGAAGCGGACGCGCGCCTTGTTGAGTCGCGCATTGCGCTCGGCGAGCGCGAGTATTTCCTCGTCGAGATCGACGCCGACCACGTCATCCGCAGCGCCGATGGTCTTGGCATACAGCGCGAAACCGCCGGAGTTGCAGCACAGATCCAGCACGCGCTTGCCTGCACAGAACTCCGCGAACGTGCGGCGGTTGTCGCGCTGATCGGCGAAAAACCCGGTCTTGTGCTTGGTGCCCGGAGCGGCGTGGAACTTGACGCCGTGCTCGTGAATCACGGTCGGTTCGGGCGCCGTGGGTGTGCTGCAGTCGAAGCTTTCCTGCTTCTGCACGTGCTCTTCGGCGAACGCGTACACGTTCGCTCCGGGAAAATGTTCGAGCACGCAGCGCCGGATCAGCTCGCGCTGGCGGAACATGCCGGCCGAGAAATATTCGATGACGAGGGTGTCCGCGAAGCGATCGACGACGAGGCCCGAAAGTCCGTCGCCTTCGGAATGAATCAGCCGATATGCATCGGTCACCGCATCGAGCTTGAGCACATCGCGACGGAGCGAAACCGCCTCGGCGATCTTGCGCGCGAAGAAAGCCTCGTCGATCGGCTCGTCCGGATCGGATGTCAGCACGCGCAACGCGATGCGCGAATGACCGTTGTAAAAACCGCGTCCGGCGAAATTGCCTTCGCGATCGATGATCTCGACGACGCTGCCGGGCTTGGGCCGCACGGCGGGCTTTTCGACCATCTTCTGGAATATCCAGGGATGCCGCGAGCGGCGCTCGGTCTTGAGATGGATGACGGGCGATGCGCCCTCGGGTTCGCGATTCATGGCGAAATGATATGCCATCGCGCAAGCGCGCCGCGTCGCGGGTCGACGCGCGAGATGCTGCAGCGCATTTGCCAACTGCGCGCGCGGCGGCTAAGGTCGAAGCCGTAGAAGGGGAGTAGCTCCCGCCGCCACGATCGTCAGCACGAGCCGCAAGGCTCCGGTCCGGTGGGCAGGTTCGGATGGCGAAATACCATCGGTTCCTGCGAGCGAGACCTTCGCCGATCACGGCGAAGGTGTGCCCGAAAACGTGGCCCCAGCGCTGTCCAGGCTCTGGGGTTTTTGCGTTTTTGGAGGGGTGCAATGCATACGATCGCGACACCGGGCCTGTGGGCGACATTCACCGCCGTCGTGCTCGTCGCACTGGTCCTCGATTTCCTGGTGCTGCGATCCGGCGGCGCGCGCCGCGTGTCGTTTCGCGAGGCGTTGGTGTGGAGCATCACCTGGATCTCGCTCGCGCTCCTCTTCAACTTCGGCCTCTGGTGGTGGCTCGACGTGCATGCCGGACGCGCGATCGCCGACGAGGTCGGACTTGAGTTCCTTACCGGTTACGTCGTCGAGAAATCTCTCGCGGTCGACAACATTTTCGTGTTCCTGATGGTGTTCAACACTTTTTCGGTGCCCGCCGAACAGCGCCGACGCGTGCTGATGCTGGGCGTCCTCGGTGCCATCGTGCTGCGCGCGATCCTGATCTTCATCGGCGCCGAACTGGTCGCGCGCTTCCACTGGGTTCTGTATGCGTTCGGTCTGTTCCTGGTGTTCACCGGCATCAAGATGCTGCGCGCGGGAAGCGAGGAAACGGATTTCGAGAACAGTCCGATCCTGCGACTGATCCGTCGCTATCTGCCGCTGAGTCGCGACTTTCGTGGCGCTGCGCTCAGCATCGTCGAAAATGGACGACGCCTGTACACGCCGTTGTTCGCGGTCATCATTCTGATCGCGGTCACCGACGTCATCTTCGCAGTCGATTCGATCCCGGCGATCTTTGCGGTAACCGAGGATCCGTTCGTCGTACTGACTTCGAACGTCTTCGCCGTGCTCGGTCTTCGCGCGACGTTCTTCATGCTCGAAGGCGCGGCGGCACGCTTCCATTTGTTGAACTACGGGCTTGCCGCGGTGCTGCTCTTCATCGGCGCGAAAATGCTCGTTGCCGGCATCTGGAAGATTCCGATCGGTGCTGCGCTCGGGGTCGTCGCGCTGCTGATCGTCGGATCGATGCTGGCGAGCTTGTGGATCAAGCCGAAGAAAAGCGGCGGCTGACACTTTCAGGTCATCGTTTCGACGAGCGCCGAGCTTATCGCCACGCGATTACGTCCGGCGCGCTTCGCCGCGTAGAGCGCGCGATCGGCAGCGCGCAACAGCGTCGAAAGGCTTTCCATGCCGGGTCCGAACGTTGCAACGCCCGCCGAGATCTTGAGGTACAGCTCGCGCCCGTCGACATCGACCGCCGAGCATTCAAGGTGCAGACGCAGACGCTCCGCGGTCCGGCGGGCTTCGGCTTCATCGGCGCCCGGCAGCAACACCGCGAATTCCTCCCCCCCGATGCGGCTCAGGATCTGACCTTCGGCCAGCGTCTCGCGCATCAGCGCAACGACCAGACGAAGCGCCTCGTCGCCGCCGGCGTGACCGAACTCGTCGTTCACGAGCTTGAAGTGATCGATGTCGACGGCGAGCAGCGAAAGCGGCCGCCGCTCGCGCGCTGCCGCGGCGATGACATGTTGTGCGCGTTCCTCGAACGTGCGTCGATTGAATACACCCGTCAGCGGATCGAGCATCGCGAGCCGCGAAAGCTCGTCGTTGATGCGGTCGTTGCACATCAGCAGAAAACCGATCGTGCCGATCAGCGGAAGGCCTGACCCGGTCACGAAAAACAGCGTGCGCGCGAACGCACGCGCCGGTTCGAAATCGGGCGTGGCGCTGACCATCTCGATGGCCGCGCGCAGCAGCATCGGCAGCGCGCTGATCAAAAAGAGGCTACCCGTCAGGTAATCCGCCGCGCGCAGCGGACGATCGCGAATCAGGATCGACCGCGCAACGCTGATGCTGAGACAAGCCAGCAGTGGCGCTCCAAGCGCGAGCCTCCAGCGCGTGCTCGGCCAGATGAATCCGAACACGATCGGAATGGCGATGAGCGCAGCGATCAGCACGAGCTCGAAGCGGCTGATCCGCGAGTCGCGTCCAGCGAACACGCGCACCGCGCGTCCCATCTCTGCGTACGCGAGTCCAAACAGCGCATTGGCGAGGACGATCGCCGAAACGCCGGGCAAGCTGCCGACGAGTCCGAACAGAAGGAATACCGGAATCTGCAGCAGCAGACCGCCAATCCAGATGTACATTGCCTGGCGCAGGCGCACGGGATAACGCGAAACGGTAACAGCCAGACTCGCACCCACAGCCAGCGTGAGCGCCGAGGTGACGATCATTGCGGTCGACACGTCGAAATGCATGCAGAATCCGCGTCCGCCGGTTGTTGGATACAACAGGGGCCGCACGATACGTGCACGCGCCAGACGACTGCCGCCGTTCCCCCCTCCCCGCCGACGGGTCATCCTGAACCGCCGGCTTGCGCGCGATGCTACTGACTGCCGGGCGCCGCGAATAGCCGCTTTGCACTTTTACACGTCGCGGGATTTCTGAACGCGACGCCCTTGCATGCCTGCCATCCATCCCACACATCCGCTGATGGTCAACATGCCGCCACTTCCTGAACCGACCGCCACGACGGTGGCGCACGACCGAAAACGGCTGCGCTACGCGGCACTTGGCGCCGCCGCGCTCCTGGCCGGGATATGGATCGGTTGGGCCGCGGCCTTGATGTTGGGCTGGTCGCTCGCCGATCTTGGTATCACGCCACGGACGCCCGGTGGTCTGGTTGGAATCCTCACCGCGCCGCTCGCGCACGCGTCGTTCGATCATCTGATGTCGAACACGTTGCCGCTTGGTTTGCTGGCGACGCTGACGCTTTACTGCTATCCGCTCGGCGCGCGCCGGGCGATCCCGCTCATCTGGCTGCTTTCCGGGCTCGGCGTGTGGCTGTTCGCGCGGCCAACGGTGCACGTCGGCGCCAGCGGCATCGCGCATGGGCTCATGTTCTTTCTCTTCGTGATGGGCCTGTTGCGGCGCGACCGGCTCGCGATCGTGACTGCACTGGTGGTGTTTTTCCTTTACGGCGGCATGCTGCTGACCGTGCTTCCACAGGATCAGCACATCAGTTTCGAATATCACCTTGCGGGCGCCATCGCCGGCGTATTCGCCGCCTTGCTGCTGTTCCGTCGCGATGCCGCGCCGCCGCGCAAGCACTACAGCTGGGAAGACGAGGAGGACGTCGAAGGCGACGATGAGCTCGAGCCGCCGCGTCCGGACAACGTTCCGGTGCTGTGGCATCGCCCGCAAACCGGCGGTGACGGCGATCGCGTGATTCGCTTCGTTGCTCGCGACGGGATTTCGCGTCCGCGCATTCACTGACCCGCTGGGCGTGGCACCGGCGAAAAAGCGCAATGCGTGCGGTCAATCGCCCACGCAAGTGATTGATCCTGCGGGGCGGGTGCGCGCGCGATGCGCCCCGAAGACGCATGAGGACGAACCGCGCTAAGCTTTCTCACGTGAAAACGCAGAGGTCCGCATCATGGCCGCGCTGAACACGCCGCGCCGCGTCGAGCACCAGCAGACCGACAAAGGCTACGTTCCGGTGTACACGACGGCTGTCGTCGATCAGCCGTGGGCGACTTACACGCCCGCCGATCACGCGACCTGGGCGACTCTTTTCATGCGCCAGCGCGAAATCCTCGTCGGCCGCGCTTGCCGCGAATTCATCGACAATCAACAGCGTTTCGGCATGACGCCGGATGCGATACCGCGCTTCGACGATTTGAACGAGGTCCTCGCCAAGTCGACCGGCTGGAAGTTGGTCGGCGTCGAAGGGCTGTTGCCGGAGCTGACTTTCTTCGATCACCTCGCCAACCGCCGTTTTCCGGTGACGTGGTGGATCCGCAAGCCCGAACAGATCGATTACATCGCCGAGCCCGATCTTTTCCACGATCTCTTCGGCCATGTGCCGCTGCTGCTGAACCCGATTTTTGCCGACTACATGCAGGCGTACGGGCGCGGCGGCGTGCGCGCACACGGCATTGGCGGCGATGCGCTGGTCAATCTGACGCGTCTTTACTGGTACACGGTGGAATTCGGCCTGATCCGCGAGGACAACGCCCTCTGCATCTACGGCTCGGGCATCGTGAGCTCGAAAGGCGAATCGATCCATTGCCTCGAATCGCCGGCGCCGAACCGCATCGGCTTCGACTTGAAACGCATCATGCGCACGCGCTACCGCATCGATACGTATCAGAAAACCTATTTCGTCATCGACAGCTTCGAGCAGCTGATGGAAGCAACGTATCCGGATTTTCTGCCGATCTACGCCGAGCTCGCCGAGCAGACTTCGATTCCCGCCGGCGACGTGCTCGCGAGCGATTCCGTATTCCATCGCGGCACGGGCGAAGGCTGGGCGAACGACGGCGACGTCTAGCGGAGTTCAAACTGCTCGCGAGCATCAAGAGCAATGGCAAGAACCATGGCGGGAAGTGAACTTTTCATCGCGCCGTGTTCTCTGAACGCGTCTCACGGTCGCATCCGGGATTTTCGATGAATCGAATCACGCTCGCTATTGCGTTGATGTCTTGCCTGTCTCCGATCATGGCGCACGCCGAGGTCAAGCAATCGGCCGCGGACGGTTTCTTTCTGACCTTTTCGGGGCCGGTCGCGGCGTCGACTGCGAAAGCGTACGCGGACGTCACGCAGATCCAGCGCTGGTGGAGCAGCGAGCACACCTATTCGGGCAAGGCGGCGAATCTCAGCATCAAGCCCGAGGCCGGCGGTTGTTTTTGCGAGCGCTGGAAAGATGGCAGCGCCGAGCATGGTCGCGTCGTCATGGCGTTGCCCGGCAAGCTGCTTCGCCTCGAAACATCGCTCGGTCCGCTGCAGGAACTTGCGCTGAAGGGCATGCTGAGTTTCTGGATCAAGACCGAGGACAGCGCGACCACGCTCACGGTCGAATACCGCGTCAATGGATCGAGCGGCAGCGGGCTCGATCAGTACGCGCCGAATGTCGACGAAGTACTCGGCGCGCAAGTGGACCGGCTGCGCCGCTACATCGCGACCGGAAATCCGGACGCGCCGGTCGCGCCCGACACTGCGAAAACCGACGCCGCAAAAACAGACAATACAAAAGCGGACGCATCGACTGCCGTGAAGGCGAAGCCGGCCAAACCGAAGACGGAGAAACCGCCCGCGTTACCGGTTCCGGCTGGCGGATGACGCGGTTTGCGCGCGCATCTGCGGCGCTGATATACGCCGTTGTCGGCATCGGCGCGTTCGGCGCGCGCGACGTGTTCGCCGAAGGCGGGCCGCCGCTGCTCACCGACGATCCGGGCACGCCGGGCGACGGAAACTGGGAAATCAATCTTGCATGGACGTCCGAGCGGACGTCGGATTCAAAGCAGGACGAGTTGCCACTCGCCGATATCAACTACGGCGCCGGCGACCGTGTGCAGCTCAACTTTCAGCTTCCATGGGTCAGTGAATCGAGTCCCGGCAATGCCGGGTTCGGCAACGCGCAGGTCGGCGTGAAATGGCGTTTTTTCGATCAAGGC
>DASYJJ010000264.1:0-2237 GCA_035996605.1 Rhodanobacteraceae bacterium | reverse complement strand
TTCGATCGGATCGGATCGAAGAAGTTCATCGCCAAGTACGCGAAGCTGATGCGGATCTGAGTTTGCGCCCAGCGAGAATGACGTAGCATCGCCGCCGTGCCTCGCAAACCGAAGCTTCCGCTGGAAGGCATCCTGGTCGCTGACTTCTCGCGCGTCCTTGCCGGCCCGCTGGCCACACAACTCCTCGGCGATTGGGGAGCGCGCGTCATCAAGATTGAGGAGCCGGAGCGCGGCGATGAAACGCGGCGATGGGGGCCGCCGTTCGTTGGCGATGTCAGCGCGTATTTTCTTTCGATCAATCGCAATAAAGAATCGGTCGCCCTGGATCTGAAGTCCGACGAGGGTGCAGAGGTCGCGCGCAGGCTCATCGAACGGGCCGACGTCGTCGTCGACAATTTTTTGCCGGCGCAGAAGGAGTCGCTGCGTTTCATGCCGCGCAAAATCAACCCGCGCGTCGTTCATTGCACCATCGCCGGGTTCGACAGCGATTCGGATGACGCGAACACGCCAGGTTACGACCTGCTCGCGCAGGCCGGATCGGGGTTGATGTCGATCACCGGCGAAGCGGACGGTGAGCCGATGAAGATCGGCGTGGCGCTCGCCGATGTGCTGACCGCGCACTACGCGTTCGGGGCGATCTGCGCGGCCCTTCGCGGGTGCGAACGAACGGGCCAGGGCGCGTCGCTCGAGATCTCGCTCTTTAGCGCCACGATCGCATCGCTCGTCAATGTCGCACAGAACGTGCTCGTCACTGGTAAGGAAGCAGCGCGACACGGCAACGCGCATCCGTCGATCGTGCCCTATCAGGTCTTTCACGCGAGCGACCGGCCCTTCGCGATCGGCGCCGGTACCGAGAGGCACTTTGCCCAACTTTGTGAGCGCGTATTGCGACGGCCGGAGCTCGCCGCGGACAAGCGCTTCGCTTCGAACGCGCAGCGGGTGAAACACCGACAGGTGCTGGTGGAGATCCTCGAAGAAGAGTTTCGCAAACGGACCGCCGCGTACTGGGTCGGGCGATGCCGACGGGCCTCGATTCCTGCGTCGCTCGTGCGCGGTGTGCGAGAAGCGCTGCGCACGGCGGCAGCGCGTGGAGTCGTCGAGACCGTCAGTCATTCGGAGATCGGTGAATACGAAGCAGTGCGCAATCCGGTCCGAATCGACGGCCGGCGGCTCGCCATCGGTTCCGCGCCGCCGGCGCTCGGGCAGCACACCGCCGAGGTACTGCGCGAACTGTTCGGAACGCCGGCGTCCCGCTGCTCCTAACGCTTCGAAAACGAAAAAAGAAGCAGCACGAAACAGCCCACCATCACGAAAACCAGTACGGCGATGATGGCCACGACCGTCCGAAAATCACGCCCAGGTTTCGCCGATGGTGCAAACGAACGAAACGCGAAGTACAGCCCCGTTGCGCCGATGAGAACGATCGCGCCACCGACAAGCATCACCCGCAGCAGTACGTGGAGAAACTCCGGATCGACATCCGTCAAGGAAGGCTCACCGTTCGCACGCTCAACTCCGACACCAAACGGATCATGCTCCGTCCTTCTTCATCGGCGTTCTCGTAGGCGCGGCAGAGGACTTCGAGATCGTCCTCGTATTCATAGGCCGCGACCGTGAAGCCGTCGGCCGGCTGCGTTCTGTCGGTCGTCGAACTGCGCCGCCACACGCCATCGGCCCGCAATCGATAGCTGACCAGCCCACGCACACGGGCGCGGCGCGCGCCGCCGATCTCTGCGAGCGGGAGGTGTTCACTGTCGTGCCGCAGCCCATCCACGTTGGCCTTCTGCGCGGAAAGCATGCTGCCGACAAATGTGGCCATCAGATCATTCAGCCGGGCCTCGGAATCGCCGACGGCGTCCACGAAGCGCAACCCCGTGTGCGAGAGCGCGTTCGTCCCCGACCGGCGCACCACTTGCGTCCGGGCTACTTCGCAAAGAAACTCGATCTCCTGTGTTTGCCAGCGGAATTGCAACCGCAACCTCGCGTTGGCCGTCGTAGCACCGTAGTGTTCGACAAATGCGCCAGCAACACCGAGATCGAGAATGAGAGCGTTCTGGTCATCGAGCTGACCCAGGATCGGACGAGCAAGACGGAGGCGCTGAAAAATTCTACGATCGTGTCTGAGCATGGGGTTGGAACCGAAGGCAAGCATATTGCTGCATTTTCGCGTTAGCGTCCAAGGAGCATTGTGGCGGACAGACTACCTGAGCGGCGAAGCATCTGGCGCGTAGGTCCTG
>DASYJJ010000263.1:0-15246 GCA_035996605.1 Rhodanobacteraceae bacterium | reverse complement strand
GCGCTCGCCGATGCGCTCGAACTTTCCCGCGATGAGCGCATCCGGACGCAAACGCTTTGCACGCGATGGCTCGCGGTCATCTTCATCGCGCTCGCCTCGACGCTGCTCGGGCTCGTGCTGCCGATGGGTCGGGACACGAGTGCGCCGCTCGATTCCGCGCCGGGGCTCATATACATCCTCGTCTACGTGGTATTCCACGTGCTCGCTCGCCGCGAGCGCAGATCACTTGCCACGAGCGCGACGACGGAGCGCACTCGTTGAATCCGCGCGGCGTGTTCGTCGCCGGCACCGACACCGGCATCGGAAAAACGCACGCGAGCGTCGCGCTGCTCCGCGCATACCGCGCACAAGGGTGCAGTGCGATCGGCATGAAACCGATCGCGAGCGGTTGCCGCGAAACGGCAGAGGGACTTCGCAACGACGACGCCGCGGCGTTGATCGGCGCGAGCGAGCCGATGCCCGCCTATGAACTCTGCAATCCGTATGCGCTGCCGCTCGCGATCGCTCCGCATCTGGCGGCGCGCGATGCCGGTATCGAGATTGCTCTGGAAACGATCATCGACGCCTACCGCAAACTCGCGGCGCGCGCCGATCGCGTCGTCGTCGAAGGCGTCGGCGGATGGGCAGTGCCGCTATCGGACACGATGATGCAGGCCGATCTCGTGCGCGCGCTCGGAATTCCGGTGCTGCTCGTCGTCGGTCTTCGGCTCGGCTGCATCAATCATGCGCTCATGAGCGTGCGCACCGTTCTTGCCGATGGCTGCGAACTGGCGGGCTGGATCGCGAATCGCATCGATCCGGCCATGGCGAGTGCCGAGGCGAACATCGACACGCTCCGCGAACGAATTTCGGCGCCATTGCTCGGCGTGATCGCACATCGCGGCAGCAGCGGCGACGGCGACGACATCGAGGCGTTGTCGCAAGCGGCATTGCAGATTTGATCATCGAGCGCGCGAATGCGGCGAATGCGCCGGCGCGCCGGCTGGCATGGACGATCGCCCTCGCCGGCTTTGCGTTTGATATCGCCGCGTATTGGCCAGGCCAGATGTCATTCGACTCCGCGTATGCGTGGTGGCAGGTGCGTGGAGGCGCGACGACGGATATCGCGCCGCCGATGTTCATCTTGGTCTGGCGCATGTGCGATGCGTTGCTTGAAGGACCTGGCCTCGTTTTCGCGCTGCATCTCGCGCTGTTCTGGAGCGGTCTTGCGCTGCTCGCAAACGCTTTGCTTTCGAGCAAGCCGCGTACCGCGGCTCTGATGCTCATCGCTGCGTTCGCGCCGGTGACATGGCTCCTGCGCGGGCATGTCTGGACCGATGTCGGCATGTTTTCGGCGCTGCTGTTCGCGGCGGGCGCGCTTGCGCGCGCGCATGCAACACGACGACGACGCTGGATTCTCGCGGCGCTGCCCGCACTCTTCTACGCCGCATCCGTCCGCTACAACGCGCTGCCGGCCATCGCGCCGTTTGCGGTGTGGGCCGCATGGCTTGGGTTCGGCAAGACCGTGTCGCGGCCGCGCATCGCGCTGGCTGCCATCGCCGCATGCGCGCTGTTCTTCGTCGGCGCGTCGGCAATCAATTCGAGCGCGCAGCGTCACGTGCCGTTGTGGCCAGCGACGGCCGAATGGGATCTCGCCGCGCTTTCGATCGCGAGCGGCGAAATGTTGCTGCCGCCTTTCATGATCGGGCCCGGACTCGATGTGCCGGAGCTTGCCGGTGCATTTCGCGACTGGAGCATCGTGCCGATGCTGCAGAACACGCAGCACGGCATGCGCGATCCGTTCATGAGCGACTACACCGAAGATCAGCTCGCAGCGCTGCGCACCGCGTGGTTCGATGCAATCCGCGCGCATCCCGGTGCGTGGCTCGCGCACCACGTGCGGCAGGCGCGAGCGCTGCTCGGAGTTCACGATCCTTCGTGGCCGCGCGAGCTCATCTATGTCGACGACGAGTTCCAGTACCGCGACAATCCGCCGGTCGCGCGCAACACGTCGACGCTGCACAAGGCATTGATGCGCGCCGCGGCACCGTTGAGCGGAACATCGCTGCTCGCCGGCTGGCCTTATCTCGTACTGGGTCTTGTTGCGGTGCCCGCTGCCTGGCGACGTCGCGGCGAAATTGGCGGTGGAACTGCGTTGGTATTGCTCGCGAGCGCGTGGCTATACCTGCTGCCGCTGATGGTGCTGGTGCCGGCGGAGCTGCGCTATCTTGGCTGGAGTTGTCTAGCCTCGACGCTTGCGGCAGCAATCGTTTGGCTTGCGCCGTCTTCGCAGCGCGGCGCGGCCTGATAGAATTTCGTCATCGCCAACCCGGAAATCTTGATGAGCACGCAGCGCTACTTTCTATCCGTCGACGACCTGCCCAAGGCCCGTGGCGAATCGCACGAGCTTTCGTTTCACGGCGGTTCGCCCGAAAGTTTCGCGAGTCTTTTGCAGGATGCGCTGCGCACGCCGTCCCTGTGGCAGCGCTGGAGAAACATGCAGCCGGATCCCGATGCGATCGATCCCGCGCTCGGCGCGAGCGATCCCGCGGCGACCGTCGCCGCCGAGCAGCACGATCTGCACACCGACGTGCAAGTCGTCACGTCGCTGCCGCATGTGATCTTGAAGCATCGTCTCGGTCTCTTGATCGGCAAGCATTGGACTTTGCGCGACGTGCGGGCGGCCTAACGCAACGTAGTGCGCCGTGTCATCGTGATGACGTATCGAAGCACGAACACTTCGCGACGCTGCGAGGTCAGACGTCGCGCTCTCGGTGCGTCGGCGCGAACGGCAGGTTGTCGCGGCGCCGACGTCAGCGTCAGCGCCACGCACTAGAATCTATCCACCGGTAACGCCAGCTGCGCGCATGTCGGCAGGCGCCTTGACGGGGCTCGGCGGCGGCGGCGGCAACTTGACCGGCTCCGCTTGGATCGCCTTGTGCAATTCCTCGATCGCACGGTCGAGCTGCGGATCCTTGCCGGCGAGCTGTGCAGAGACGTCTTGCTCGACGACGATATCCGGATCGACGCCGTGGCCTTCGATCACGTACTGGCCTTCGGTGTTCGCGGTCGCGAACTGCGGCACGAAGATCTCGCCGCCGTCGATCGCTGGACCCCAGCCGTTGATGCCGACCACGCCGCCCCATGTGCGCGTGCCGATCAGCGGGCCGAGCTTCGCCTGCTTGAACATGTACGAGAAAATGTCGCCGTCCGATGCCGTCGTGCCGTTGCAGAGCGCAGCGAGATGGCCGAGGAACGTCTGCTGCGGATACGTGCCGGTGATTTCCGAGCCGCGGCCATAGTCGAGGCCGAGCAATTTGCGCGACAGCCGCTCGATGATCATCGCCGAGACGTTGCCGCCGCCGTTGTCACGCACGTCAACGACGAGTCCTTGCTTGCGCAGCTGCGGATAGAACCACTTGATGAATTCGCGGATGCCGTCGCCGCCCATGTCCGGGATGTGCAGATAGCCGATCTCGCCGTTGCTGGCCTTCTCGACGTATTCGCGGTTGTGCTTGACCCAGGAGAAATAGACCAGCGGTTCCTCGCTGTCGATCGGCTTGACCAGCACCGTGCGCGCACCGTCGGTCGAAGGACGCGTGTTGACAGTGAGCTGCACGAGCTGGCCTGGCGCAGTGCGCAGCAGGCGGTATGGATTGTCCTTTGCATCGAGTGGCTGGCCGTTGATTGCCAGCACGTAATCGCCTTCATGCACGTCGACGCCGACCTCGGTCAGCGGCGATCGATAACGTTCTTCATCGTTTTCGCCCGGCAGGATGTGCGCGACGCGATAACGGCCGCTCGCCGTATCGAGCTCGAAACGCGCGCCGAGAAGGCCGACATGCGGCTTGGGGGGCAAGCCGAGATCGCCGCCGCCCACATAGGCGTGCCCGATCGAGAGCTCCGCGACCATCTGCCCGAGCACGTAATTGAGATCGCTGCGGTCACCGACGTAGGCCACCAGCGGTTCGTACTTCGCGCGCAACGCGGTCCAGTCGTAACCGTGCATGTTGGTCACGTAGAAGTGGTCGCGATAGCGGCGCCAGACTTCGCGGAACACTTCGGCGTATTCGGCCTTCGGATCGACCAGAGCGTAGAGGCCATCGGTCGAGATGTCCTTTGTCTCCGCTTTGCTCGCCGTGAGATCGACGTACTTGTACGCCTTGTCGTTCCGGATCATGACCGTGTTGCCGTCGCTGGCGAGCGAGATGTCGTCGACGCCGTCTGCGACGTCTTCGCTCTTGCGCTCCTCGAACGACCACTTCTTGAGCTTGGGTTTGAACGCGCTGTCGCGGCCGTAGTACTGGCCGTCGGTGACGACATACAAAAGCGCCTTGCCGGTGACGCCAACCCATTGCACGTTGTCCGGATCGATAGGCGCACGCACGAGACGGTTTTCGATGCCGTCGAAATCGATGCGATCGTCGATCTCGCTCGCAGGCTTCGGTTTTTCCTTCTTTTCGTCGCCTTCCTTTTTCTTGTCGGCTTCCTCGTCCTTCTTTTCATCTTTCGAGGAGCTGTCGTTGCGCGGTGCGAACGGGTTGTCGATTCCCTTGCGCAACGTCAGCGCGAAGATTCCCGTGTTGCGGTTGGCGGCGAAGTTCCACTCGATGTTCGAGATCTGCGGCGCCCATTCGCGATCGCCGAGGAAATAAAGGTATTTTCCGTCGGGCGAGAACGCCGGCGCGTATGCATCGAACTTCGCATCGCCGATGTGCACGCTCTTGCCCGCTGCGAGATCGCGCACATAGAGTTGCGAGGTGAGCGTGTCCTTGTCGGTAATCGAATACGCCAAGTAGTGGCCGCCGGGCGACCAGGCATAGTCGCGTCGCGAGCCGTTCGGATCGTCCGCGATAACCGGCGCGGGACCGCCGCCGGCCGCGGCGACGACGCGAATCCGGCTCTCGCTGTCGACGAACGCGATGCGCGCGCCGTCCGGCGACCAGCGCGGCGCATACAGGCGACCGAACACTTCATTGGTGAGCTGATGCGGATTGTTGCCGTCCGCGTCGCGCGCCCAGATCGCTTCTTCGCCGCTTTGGTCGGATACGTAGGCAATGCGCTTGCCGTCGGGCGACCATTGCGCTTCGCGCTCGTGCGCGCCCGGCGTATGCGTCAGATCGAGCGTGATGCCGTCCTTGATCGGCGCGCTGAACACCTCGCCGCGCGCGGTGAACAGCGCACGCTTGCCGTTTGCCGAGAGCGCGAAGTCTTCGATCTTGTCCTTGACGCTGCGCTCTTCGGCGCGCGTGCGCACCAGATCGCTCGGCACGGTGATGTCGAGCGCGCGGTCCTGGTTCGCGGTGGTGTCGTATACGTGCAGCGTGCCGTCCACTTCGAATGCGATCTTGCTTTTCGAATCGCCGCTCGCCCAGCGTGCGTCGGCCGTCTTGTAGTCGGTGAGCTGTTTGGTCTCGCCGCTGCCGGTGTCGTAGCGGTAGAGATTGAGATGCTCGGTGCGGTCGGCGAGGAAATAGATGCCGTCGCCGATCCAGATCGGATCGCGATCGGTGTTCGGATCATTGGTGATGTTCTTGGCCGACTTCGCGGCGAAATCGTAGATGTAGAGATCCTGCGCCCAGCCGCCGACGTAGCGATCCCAGGTGCGGAAATCGCGATACTTCGGCGAATAGACGATCTGCTTTGCGTCCGGCGAATAACGGCCGACGCCGGCGACCGGCATCGGCAGCACCGAAGGCAGTCCACCGTCCACGGAGACGGTGTAGAGATGTGGCTGCGAAATGCTCGTCGAGTCGCGCCAGCCGCGGAACAGGATCGATTTAGCATCGGGCGTCCAGCCGTAAACCTGGTTGTCGAAACCCCAGCGTTGCGGCAGCGGGCCTTGCGCGGGATAGAACGTAAGCTGTTTCGGCTCGCCTCCGCCCGCATCGATCACGTACACCTGATCATCGCCGCCGTATTCGCCGGTGAATGCGATGCGGCTGCAATCGGGCGAAAAACGCGCGGACTGTTCGAGACCGGGGCCCGCGGTGAGTCGTGCTGCCGTGCCGCCTTCGGTCGAGACGGTCCAGAGATCGCCGGCATAGGTGAAAACCAGATGATCGCCGCAGACATCCGGAAACCGCAGCAGCTTGGTGCCGGCGAAGGCGGGTGCGGAAGCGAGCATCGCCCCAGCGGATACGACGAGGGGCAACAGGCGACGAAAGGACATGGCTGCTCCGAGAGCGGCGGGGCGAATCCGGTCTTGTTACATAGACGCGGCACGGGTGCCTGCGCCGGAAGTCACGATCCGGCGCAGGATTGAAGTCTGAGATGCTGCAAGGGGCCGTTCGGTTACTTGGCAGGATCAATAAGCGAATTCGCAGAACACGCGGTCGATGTCGCCCTGCCATTCGCCATTGAACAATTCGAGCTTGCGTTCGGCCGGGGTCTGGTTCGCGTCGACGATTTCGATCAAGGGCTCCAAGAAAATGCTCTCGTCGGCGCCGTTGCTGTTCAACCGCGCGCGCCGCTTGAGACCGTGCGCCGCGATCTTGACGGCTTCGGAGGCGAGATCGCGAACCGTTCCGCTTCGAAACGGCAGCTTCAACGCGTAGCGGGGAACACCGTCGCGCAGCGCATGGCGCTCGGCATTCGTGAAATCCTTGACGAGATCCCACGCCGCATCCAGCGCGGTCTGATCATAAAGAAGGCCGACCCAAAACGCCGGCAACGCGCAAAGACGATTCCACGGTCCGCCATCCGCACCGCGCATCTCGAGATATTTCTTGAGGCGTACTTCGGGAAACGCCGTCGTCATGTGATCGGCCCAGTCCTTCAGCGTCGGCGTCGCACCGGGAAGCTCGGGCAACTTGCCGGCGAGGAAATCACGGAACGATTTGCCGGCGAGATCGACGTACTTTCCATCGCGGTAGCTGAAATACATCGGCACATCGAGGAGGTAATCGACATAGCGCTCGAAGCCGAAGCCTCGCTCGAAGACGAAATCGAGCATGCCGGTGCGGCCGGGGTCCGTATCGGTCCAGATATGCGAGCGATAGCTCTGGAAACCGTTCGGCCTGCCTTCCGTGAATGGCGAATCGGCGAAAAGCGCGGTCGCGATCGGCTGCAGCGCGAGCGCGACGCGAAACTTTTTCACCATGTCGGCTTCGTCGGCGAAGTCGAGATTGACCTGCACGGTGCACGTGCGCGTCATCATGTCCAGGCCAAGCGAGCCGACCAGCGGCATGTAGCGGCGCATGATCGCGTAGCGGCCTTTTGGCATCCACGGCATGTCCTCGCGCCGCCATTTGGGCTGAAAACCCATGCCGAGAAAACCGAGTCCGATTTCGTCGGCGACGGTTTTCACTTCCTTGAGATGACGCGTCACCTCACTGCAGGTGTCGTGGATCGTCACGACCGGCGCGCCGGAAAGTTCGAGCTGGCCCGCGGGTTCCAATGTCACCGATGCGTTGTCGCGCGCGAGCGCGATGAGCTTTCCGTTTTCCGGCACGCGCTCCCAGCCGAACCGCGTCATGCCCTCGAGCAGAACGCCGATACCGCGCTCGCCTTCCCATGTCGGCGGGCGCAGATCGTCGAGCCGGAAGCCGAATTTCTCGTGCTCGGTACCGATGCGCCAGTCGGCCGCAGACTTCCCGCCTTCTGCAATGAACTCCACGAGCTGCGTGCGCTCGGTGATCGGCGTTTCGGTGACGGTGGAGGGTCCGGACACGAGTCTGCCTCGACGTGGGGTTGCGGACTATGGGGCCTTCGCTGCGGGGTTGAAAGGCCCCTTGCGATCGAAACGGCGCGGCACGCCGGCGGTTCGACGCAGTCGCTTCAAAGGCGGTCCGGCCGGCATGGAATCCAACGCGGATTCCGTCGGGTCCGGACGCGCATCAGCGGCTACTTCACGCACCCGGCTCGGCGAAGAGCCAGGCGGCCAACACACCGCGCGCCTCGTCGACTCCGCTACCGTTCAAGGACGAAAACAACTGCGCCAGCGCGCCCGGCGCAAACGATCCCAGCTCCTTGCGCACGGCCAGCAGCACGCGCGCCGCCTCGCCGCGCGAGAGTTTGTCGCACTTGGTCAAGAGGCAAAGGCTGTTGCGTCCGGTCGTGTGGGCGAACGCCAGCATCATGCGATCGAACTCGCGCAGCGGATGACGCGCGTCCATGACCAGCACGATGCCGCGCAGCGCTTCGCGCGTGCGCAGATACGCGTCGATCACTTCGTGCCAGTGCGTGCGCAGTTTTTCCGGGACCTTCGCGTAGCCGTAGCCCGGCAGATCGATCAGCCGATGCGCGTCGTCCAGCGGAAACACGACAATCTGCTGCGTGCGGCCCGGCGTCTTGGACGTGCGCGCAAGACCTTGTTGATCGCAGATCTTGTTCAACGCGCTCGACTTGCCCGCGTTCGAGCGCCCGGCGAACGCGATCTCGGCGCCGACATCGGGCGGCAGCTGATCGAGACGATGCGCGTTCAGAAGATAGTGCGCCTCGCGGAATGGATTCTTCTTCATGACCACGTGTCGCTCGTGAAGCAAAATTGTCGGGACCTTTCCAAGACCTGCGGGGTCGGCGATGGACCTTCCGTCTCGAACGGGACGCGCGCGATTTTCAGGCTCGGCGATATCGTATGGATCCCCGAAATCGTGGCGGCGTCGCGCCATCGGTCTTTACGATCGCTCCGGGCGAGGCTGTTCCGACGTTCGGACCGGCATCGGATCGATCGCAACCCACCGGCGGCCATTCGCGACCCTTTGGTTTGACCGCCTTCCGGCGCGCAGGGGATAATTTCGGGGTTATCCGTCCGCCCGCCGCACCGCGTTTCCGCGGCGGCGCCGGCTCTTCCCCAGGATTTCCGGAGTGAGTGTATGAGCTTTCGGCGAGTTTTTGCGCTGTCGTTGCTGATCGCCGCTGGCACGACGCAGGCGCAGACATCCTCGCAACCGCCCAACGCCGCGACGCCGGCCGCTTCGGCGTCGACGCCTTCGCAGCAGGCGGCACCGGAGCCCCCGGCTGAAGCCAAACCCGAAGCGGCGCCCGCCGGCAACATCCTGGGTGACGCGAAGGCCGGTGAAGGCAAGGCCGCGGCGTGCGGCGCGTGCCACGGCATGGACGGCAATTCGAGCGACAAGCAGTACCCGAAACTGGCCGGTCAGAACGAGGCGTACGTCGCCCGCCAGATCACGATGTTCCAGACGCAAAAGCGTCAGAACGCCATCATGATGGGCTTCGCCGCGAACCTGAAGCCGCAGGACATGCACGACATCGGCGCGTACTTCGCCGGCAAGAGCTCGCTGCCCGGCGTCGCGGACGAAAAACTGCTGGCCCGCGGCCAGGCGCTTTATCGCGGTGGCGACGCGCAGCTCGGCGTGCCGGCCTGCATGGCCTGCCACGGTCCGGACGGTCGCGGCATGGCCGGCGCGGGCTTCCCGCAGCTCGCCGGTCAATGGGCGGACTACGTCCAGGCCAAACTCAAGGACTGGAAGAACGGCACGACCTGGGGCGATGACGCCAACGCGAAGATCATGCCGCCGATAGCGCAGCGGCTAGGCGACAACGACATCTCTGCGCTGGCTTCGTACGTGGAAGGTTTGCATACCGCCACGGCGGCCGTCGCGGCCAAGTAAATCGAACGTGAGCAACCCGGGTCGGCTGAAACTCCTCGCGCCTGCGAGCGATCCAAGCCCGCTCGATGTGCATCGCCCTCTGGAGGTTTCATGTTGACGCGTCTGGCAGTCATGCTTTTCGGTTTGGCCGTGCTTTCGTCGGCTGAGGCGCAGCAGCCAACCTGGGAAGCCGGCAAGAATTACTTTCCGGTAGAGCCGCCGCAGGCCACCACGACCGGCGACAAGGTCGAAGTGCTCGAGGTGTTCTCGTACGCATGTCCCGCGTGCAATCTGTTTCGCACGTTCGCGGACAAGATCAAGGCGGACTTGCCGGCCAATGCGGAAATGACGTACCTGCCCGCGGCGTTCCGCTCCGACGAGGACTGGCCGGCATTCCAGCGCGCGTTCTTCGCCGCGCAGGCGCTCGGCGTCGTCGACAAGACCCACAACGCGATGTTCGACGCGGTCTGGAAAGAAGGCTCGCTCAAGGTCAGCGATCCGGTGACGCACAAACTGGCGCAGCCCTTGCCATCGATCGACGATATCGCGAAGTTCTACACGAGTTACGGCGTCAAGGCCGAAGACTTCGTCGGCACGGCTAACTCGTTCGCCGTCAACACGAGAATGAAACGCGCCGACGCGCAGATCAAAGCGTATGGCGTCGATTCAACACCCACGATCATCGTCAACGGAAAATATCGCGTTACCGCTCAATCGGCCGGCGGCTTCGACAAGGTGCCGGCACTGGTCGCGTATCTTGTCGGCCTGGAAAGCCACAAGTGAGACGCGACACGAGCCGGAACCTTCGCGAACCCTGCGCGGTCTTCGCTGATTCAACTTTGAGGACAACATCATGCTGACACGGCTCGGAATCCTTCTGGCGGGGCTCGTCGCCACCTCCGCGGCCGTTGCCGCCGATGCTCCCGCGGCGCCCGCTGCTGCAGCCGCTACGAACTGGGTGGAAGGCACGCAGTACTTCCTGATCGATCCGCCGCAGCCGACCGCGAGCGGCGACAAGGTCGAAGTGCTCGAGATTTTTTCCTACGCATGCCCGCACTGCGCGCATTTCCAGCCGTATGCCGAACAGCTGAAGCAGAGCCTGCCGGCGGGTGCGGTGTTCGGCTACATGCCGGCCGTGTTCAATGCGACCTGGGAACCTTACGCACGTGCGTATTACACCGCCGAGTCGCTCGGCGTAGTCGACCAGACGCATCAGGCGCTGTTCGATGCGCTGCATCGCGATCATCTGCCGATGCGCACGATCGAGGATCTGGCGTCGTTCTACGCCGAGCATGGCGTAGACAAGGCCAAGTTCCTCACCGCGTCCGGATCATTCGAGGTCGAGAGCAAGCTCTCGCGTTCGCAGCAGATCGTGAAGGCCGAGGCCATCGACGGAACACCGAGCATCGTCGTCGACGGCAAGTATCGTGCGACGGGCCAATCCGCCGGCGGTTATTCGCAGCTCATCGAGCTCGTCGATTGGCTCGTCAAGAAAGAGCTCGACGCCAAGGCGAAGCCCGCCAAGAAGAAAAAGTAATCAGGCGCGGAAAACAGGCGACACGGCGCTCGCGAACCGCGGGCGCTTGCGGCGCGTCCATGCGGCCGCTAGCCTCGCCGCCATGAAGCATCCCACGCCGGCCGCAGCCGAGCGCCCGGCGCGCGAAGCGAAGAGCCTGCAACTCCTGTCCTGCAACATCCTCGCCGGCGGCAGCGTGCGCCGTTACCGCGATTACGTGACGCACAGCTGGAAACACGTTCTGCCGACCGGCAAGCGCGCGAATCTCGACGGGCTCGCGCGCGTGATCGGCGAATTCGATCTGGTCGGACTGCAGGAAGCCGACGCCGGCAGCCTTCGTTCGGGATTCCTCAACCAGACGCAATATCTCGCCGAAGCCGCCGAGTTTCCGTTCTGGAGCCACCAGCCGAACCGGCGCGTCTCGCGCCTGGCGACTTCGAGCAATGGCCTGCTCGCGCGCATGCAGCCCGACGAAGTGCTGGACTATCCGCTGCCGGGACGAATTCCCGGACGCGGCGCACTGTGGGCACGTTTCGGCGACGGCGAGCACGCGCTCATCGTCGTTGTCGCGCATCTCTCGCTCGGTCCCGCCGCGCGCATGCGCCAGCTCGGTTTCATCAGCGAGTTGCTCGGCCATCATCCCAACGTCGTGCTGATGGGCGATTTGAATACGCCGCCCGGCAGCGTCGAGCTCAAGATGCTGTATTCGCGCACCGCGCTCGAGCCCGCGCACGAATCGCCCGCGACGTTCCCGAGCTGGCGACCGACGCGCGCGATCGATCACATTCTTGTATCGGGTTCGATCGAAGTCGAGCGACGCTGGGCGCTTTCGCATCCGGTATCCGATCACTTGCCGGTCGCGGCGAGGATTCGTCTGCCCGCGGCCGTTTGCGCGTCTTAGTCCGTTTGTGTTTCTTGATACCAAAAAAAAAGGGGCCGCTCTCGGCGGCCCCTCGCAACACATTTCAACACAAATCACATCAGAACTTGATGCTCGCTTCGACATACCAGAAGCGGCCCGGAAGATCGTAGGTCGATGCGTCGTAGCCGTTGAGCGAGCACGACAGACACACCGGCGGATCTTTCGCGAACACGTTGTTGATGCCGCCGGCGACGCTGAAGTCGTATTGCACCGGCACTTTCCAGCTCGCGCGGATGTCGTGATACGTCACTGCACCGAGATGATGCGTGCCGTTCGTGCGCCCGCCGCTCAAATCGTCCGGAGAATCGCAAACGTCGAAGCCGGCGCCGGCGCCGCAGTCTTCCTTCAGCGACGACAGATAGCGCATCGTCCAGCCGGCGGTCCAGCTCTCGTATCCCCACGTCAGCGCAAGCGTCGAGCGGATGCGCGGAATGCCGCTGTCGGTGACTTCGATGCCGACGGTGCGCGGCTCTTGCAGGCCGGTGCCGTTGGCGACCGCAACGTACTTGCTCGTATAGGTCGTCTGCCAGTACGCGCCGAAATGTCCGAACGACATTTCCGGACTCAGCCAGTTGGCACCGAAATCCAAGCCGCGCGTATCGATGCGGCCGAGATTGAGCAGCGTGTTGTTGAAGGCGTTGATGTCGCCCGAGGTTGCGCGCGTGATGCCGTTGCAGAACACGGGATCCAGCGTGGCGACGCAGCGCGTCAGCTGCGTCTGCGCATCGAGTGCCTGGATCGCATCGAGCAGCTTGATCTTGTAGAAAGTCAGCTCGAAGTCGGTCTTCTGCGACCAGGTTGAGTTCTCGGCGAACGTCGGGCTGTAGACCGCGCCCCAAGTCCAGCTGTCCGAGGTTTCAGGCTGCAGATTCGGGTTGCCGCCGGTCTGCACGGAGATCTGCGGATTGCGCTGCGTGAAGCCCGGCGGCACGCCGAGCGCCGCGCAATTCGTCGCGGTCTGCCCGGTTGCGCTGCTGCATGGATCGAGGATCGTATCGTCGAAGCGCGACACCGAACCGAACAGCTCGCCGATCGACGGCGCACGGAATCCCTCGGCCCACGTGCCGCGCAGGGTCAAGTCGTCGACTACCTGCCAGCGCAGGCCAATCTTGTTGTTGGTCGTCGAACCGAATGTGGAGTAATCCGAATAGCGCGACGCCAGGCTGAGGTCGAGCGACTTGACCGCGGTCATGTCGGCGAGCAGCGGTGCGTTGAGCTCGACGTAGAACTCGTCGACGCCGTAGTCGCCGCGCGTCGGTGTCGACGGCACGCCGTTGGAATCACCCGCGGTCACGATCGAATCGGGTGTGTAGAAACCGCTGAGATGACGATGCTCGAAACCCGTCGCTGCGGTCAGCTCGCCTGCCGGCAGCTTGAACAGATCGCCCGAAATGTTCGCGGTCCAGAGCTCGAGCTTCTGATCGCTGCGATCGTTCTCGGTGAACAGGATGTAGTTCAGCATGTCCGGCGTGATCGTGCCCGGACCGCCGAAGATGTTGAGAGGCACGCACGGCGCGACGCACGCATCAACCGGACCGAGCGCATTGAGGATGTGCCGGATGTTGTACGTGCCGGTGACGGTCTGCTCGGCCTTGTTCTCGCTGTTCGCGTAGTTCACGTCCCAGTTGTAGTTGTTACCGCCAATGCTGAAGGCACCGGTGAGGCCGGTCGCCACATAGTCGGTGTCGACCTTCTGCTTGAAGATGCGCGGGCCGCCTTCGACCGGACGACGGCCGATGAACATGTTCGGATCGTTGGGATCGAGCGTGATGCCGAACGGGTTGTAGGGATTGGTCACGTCGACGCCGACGGTATCGGCAAGTCCGCCGGTTCCCGCGCCGGGTCCGAGGAAGATCGGCTCGGGCGCGGCCTGGTTCACCGAGTCGCGCTTGTTGTACAGACCCTTCATGTACCAGTTGATGCTGTCGGTGAGGTGATAGTCACCCTGAGCAAAGATTGCGGTGCGCTTGGAAGGCGTCAGCAGCAGGTTGTACGGCGAATAGTTGAATCGATCCGCCGTGGAGAACCCGTGGTATCCGCTCGGAAACGGCTGCACGCCGCCGGGCGGCGCAACTCCGTTCGCGGTGATATCGCACACGCCACCGTCGCAAAGACCGCCGTAATCGATACCGCCGGGCGTCGAGAAATCGACGCGCGTGAACGGCGTGCCCGAGCTCCAGCTCGCACGATCCGGAACGCCGCCGATGCCGGGCGTCGGATAGCGCGACTGGAACCAGTCGTTCGAGCTGATCGCGTGCTGATCGTAGTGGCTGATGTCCATGAAGAAGTCGTACTTCTCGCCGCTTCCGCCGAGCGAGACGTCACCGGCGTACGTCTTGCCGTCGCCGACCGAATAGTCGCCGCCGTAGACGTGCAGACCGAGACCGTCCTGCTTCTTCTTGGTGATGATGTTGATCACGCCCGCGATCGCATCGGAGCCGTACAGCGACGAGGCGCCGTCCTTCAGGATCTCGATGCGGTCGACGATGCTGGCCGGGATCGTGTTGAGATCGACCGCCGCGGATACGCCGGATGCCGAGGATTCATTCACCCAGCGCAGGCCGTCGACGAGGATCAGCGTCCGCTTCGCGTTGAGGTTGCGCAGCGAAATCGTCGTCGAGCCCGAGCCGACGCCGCCGCCGTCCGGCGGGAAACCGAAGTTGCCCGCTGAGTTGAATTTGGTGTTGATCGACGAACCGCTGACGGTCAGTCGTTGGATGACATCGCCGATCGAACCGAGGCCGGTTGCTTCGATGTCTTTGGAAGTGATCGTCAGCACCGGCGTCTGGCCTTCGACATCGGCCTTCTTGATGCGCGAACCGGTGACTTCGATCGCCTGAAGCTTCTGGACGTCTTCACCGCCTCGCTCCTGGGCGAAGGCCGGGACTGCGTAATGGCCCAACGTCATGGCGCTTGCAAGCGACCACATCGCAAGGCGGGTTTGTATCTTCATGAGTTCTCTCCCCGCTGAAACAGTGTCGAAAATCGGCCGGCTTGGCGCCGGTTTTTCCGCGAAACCCCCTCAGCCCGCGGTGAGGTGTCAAGAAAATGTAAAACAATCGTTGGATTTTGGCTAGCGCCGAAGAGCACGCTTCGATGGGAGGGCCCGATCGGCGGCCTCGCGACGCTGGCCGGACCGGATGTGCCGGGTTCACTCGGCCCGAGCTGTAAAGGCCTCCCAGCCCGGCTGCGGTCGGTGTCCGTCGCGGCGCGTCGCTCCATGGGCACTGCCGATCGCAGGCCGTCAGCCTCGGCAAATTCCTTCTCGCACATCA
>DASYJJ010000262.1:0-5566 GCA_035996605.1 Rhodanobacteraceae bacterium | reverse complement strand
ATGAACGTGTTGGCGATGCCGCCGCCGACGATGAGTTGATCGACCTTGCCGATGAGAGTTTCGAGCAGCGTCAATTTGGTCGACACTTTCGATCCGGCGACGATCGCGAGCAGCGGTCGCGCCGGCTTGTCGAGCGCCTTGGAGAGCGCATCGAGCTCGGCCATCAGCAGCGGGCCGCCGCAGGCGACTTTCGCGAAACGGATCGCGCCGTGCGTCGACGCCTGCGCGCGATGCGCTGTGCCGAATGCATCCATCACGAACACGTCGCATAGCGCCGCGTATTTCTTCGCTAGCATTTGGTCGTCCTTGGCCTCGCCGACGTTCATGCGGCAGTTCTCGAGCATCACGACCTGGCCCGGCTTCACGTCGACGCCATCGACCCAATCGCGGATCAGCGGCACATCGCGTCCGAGCAGCTCGCCGACGCGCTTGGCGACCGGAGCCAGCGAATCCTCGACGCTCCATTGCCCTTCCTTCGGACGACCCAAATGCGAGGTCACCATGACGGCCGCGCCTTTTTCGAGCGCGAGCTTGAGTGTCGGCAGCGCAGCGAGAATTCTCGTTTCGGAAGTGATCCGAGGCTCTTTTCCGTCGACATGTTCGATCGGCACGTTCAGATCTTCGCGGATCAGCACGCGCTTGCCGCGAAGATCGAGATCATTCATGCGCACGACCGACATCGGGAAACTCCTCGCGGGGGGTGCGCGCTGTCGCGCGCGGCTGGCCATTACAGCCGCAGCGCCGCCGCAACGCAATCGCGCAAGCGCTGCGGCCGACGGAAGGAGAGCCACTCGACCTTGGACACCGTCGTGGTCGCGCCCCGAATGGCTCTTCGTCGCGGGTTCGGCAGCGCTACCATGCTCCATCGCAACGGAGAATCGTCATGAGCGAACACCGTGCCGTGGTCCGCTGGGAACGCCGCGATGCTGAATTCGTGCGCGGACGATATTCTCGCGCGCACGAATGGCGTTTCGACGGCGGCGCCATCGTTCCGGCTTCGGCGTCGCCGGCCGTGGTACGTGCCCCGTGGTCGGATCCGGCGGGCGTCGATCCCGAGGAGGCGTTGGTCGCCGCCGCTTCGAGCTGCCACATGCTGTGGTTTCTCTCGCTCGCCGCAGAGCGCGGTTTGATCGTCGAGAGCTATGAAGACGACGCGATCGGTTCGATGGGCCAGCTGGCAAACGGCCGCGAAGGAATCACGGACATTGTTCTTCGTCCGCGCATCCGCTTCGCCGGCGAG
The DNA here is from genome assembly GCA_035996605.1 of Rhodanobacteraceae bacterium. Taxonomy (GTDB): domain Bacteria; phylum Pseudomonadota; class Gammaproteobacteria; order Xanthomonadales; family Rhodanobacteraceae; genus Dokdonella_A. The sequence goes on along the minus strand of DASYJJ010000262.1, from coordinate 4,326 downwards.
AAGCAGCCCGACGCGACAGAAACCGCTGCACTGCACGAAACGGCGCATGAGCATTGCTTCATCGCGAACTCGCTGAAATCGACGATTCGCGTCGAGACGCAGGCATGAGCGCGGGTGCGGCGATCGGGTGGCGCGGTGCACTTGCGCGTCTGCCGACTCCCACGGGAAAACAGTTCGTCGCGGCGTTCGAGCACGGCACGCTCCTGCTCGAGCTTTACGCGCCGCGTGGCAGCGACACGCAGAAACCGCACACGCGGGACGAAATTTATGTCGTCATCGCCGGTCGTGGCACGTTTTTCTGCGACGGAGTGCGCATCGCTCTCGAAAGCGGCGATGCGTTGTTCGCACCGGCCGGCGCAGTCCACCGCTTCGAAGACTTCAGCGAAGACCTCGCGGTCTGGGTGATGTTCTACGGACCCGAGGGCGGCGAGGCCGCATCGACGAGCTGAGTCGGCTGGGCGCGCAAGGCTGCACTCCGCATCAAGAGGCCCACGCAATACGCAAGGTAGTAGCCGATCACGATGCCGAACAGTGCGAACGTGAGCGGACTGCGCTGGAACGCCGCAAATGGGCTCGCATCGTTGGCCTCTGCAGCCTGCATCGCCGGATACAGCACCTGAAAACGGTAGGCGATGCGGCTCAGAAGCAGCACCGAGAGAACCGCGCCGATGTATCCGTTCGGCGTGTAGAAAATGCCTCCGGGCATGATGTCGAAGCGCGTCAGGCGCAGTCCGACGTAGGCAAGCGCCAAGCCGGCGGCGAACCCGACGAACCCTGCCGCGGCAATGTTTGTGAAATGAAAGCTGCGCACGACGAGCAGCAGCGTTAGCAATGACAAGACCGCGATACGGACCTTGATCCGGGTCGGCTGCAACGGCTGGCGCCCGAACAGGCGGCGGAAGCGTCGGTAGAGCACAAATATGATCAGCGCCGCCATCGCAGCGAAAACGTATGGATCGTGGCTCATCGTTGCATCGTGTGTTGGGAAGATCGCGGCATCGGGCGGTGCGGCTGCAACTCTACACCGGGACTCCGCTGAAACGCTCCGCTCGCCTCGTAAAGAGCGGGCGGCGTTCGGCATCGCACGCGTTGCCAGGCTTCTCGTTCATTTTTCGCGACGCGCCTCGGGTTTTCGCGTCCCTCGCGAAGAAGAATCCAGATCCTTGCCTCGTGCGTTGCGAGACACCGCGGCCCGGATTTTCCCAAGGCGGCGATCTGATTGTGCCGCGCGCCGATCGCGAGACTATGTGCGGATATCAACACAGCGCATCGCAGGTGCGCCGTCCCGAACCAGGGCAGAAGGCAGATTCCTGCATTCGAACGCTGATCTTCCGAACGAACGCGGAGCGGATCGTGGCGTTCCCTGCTCGCAGACCGCGGACAGCCCGGTTGGTCGCCCGAGCCAAGTCCGCCCGAGCCAAGTCCGCCCGAGGCGTGGGCCCTTTGCGCGCATACGTCCTTTCGCGCGGGCCTTCGCGGCCTAAAGTGCCAAACTTTGGCACCCGCGGCAGCGCCGTGCGGCGATCGGGTGCGGTTTTACACTTTGTATCTTCTGGCACGCGCCTTGCTAGTTGACGGAGAACCCAAACACGAACTGGATCACGTTTCATGGCTCTTATCGTCGACGAAATCTGCCACGACCTGCGCGAGATGGGCAGTCCGTCCGACGAGCTGATCGACTGGCGGCAACGTTACGAAGGCGTCCTGATGGTCGCCTACCTCGACGGCAAGGCCGTGGCCGGAATCTCCGGTCCGTGGCCGGTCAATCAATACGCTCTGACCTGGTGGGACCGCCCGATGCCGGCGCGCCAGCTCGAACTCTTTGATTCGCTCGCAGCCGCGCAGCGCCGTGTCGAGGAATGGGCGTTGCGCATGCGCACGATCGGCGTCATCGACCGGCCGCCGGCGAACGATCCGATCCTTCCCGAAGCGACCGTGTCTATCGCTCCGATGCAGCGCCCTTCGTGGTTCGGAAAGCTGCGTGAGGCGATCACGCCGGCGCCGCGCCGCGTCGCGCGCGAATCGCTCGAAGCGCTGCGTCATCAACCGCTTCGCGAGGACGACCTGCGCGACGTGCATTTCGCCGCGGTCGAATAGGTCACTGCCGCGAAACCGTGGGATCTCGTCAGAGATCCTCGAACCCGTTGCGAAAGATGTCCTCGACCGGAAACTCGTACGCTCCAAGATCGTAGCCCGCACCTTGCGGCCGCGGCCTGCCTTCGACATCGATGTTCGGTGCGAGATCGGGGCTTCCCGCGTCGATCGCGACCGCGCCCGGCACCAGATGCAAATCGAACGGCGGCGCGACGAATAGAGTTGAAGCATCGACAAACTGCAGGTTGTGATCGTCGGTGATGTTGTTGCCGCCGAGCTCGAAATCCGCGGCGAGGTTGTTGCGCACGATGATGTTGTCGCTCGGCGTTCCGTCTTTGTGATCGGTGACCATGATCCATGGCGGACCGGGTTCGCCGTCGATGTTGTCGATCACGCTGTTGTTGACGATCTGCGAATCGCGCATCCCGTAGAAGCTGATGCCGTGCCAGTGATCGGTGATGACGACGTTGTTCTCGACGATCCAGTTCACGTAGAAGCCGTCGAAACAACCGATGCCCTGCATGGAATTCCGCAGCGGGTCATTCGGATCGGTCGAGTTGATGAAGATGTTCCCGCGCAGGACCACGCCGGTGACCTGACCGGTGCCGACCTGTCCGTCCGTGCCGACGGACCAGCTCTGGAAGCCGTCGTCGTGGTTAGGGTCGTCGGGATCGCCGATCTTGTCGTTCTGCACGCGGTTGTATTCGAACAGGTCGTAATCGCCGAGACCGCGCAGGCCGTCCGCGGAAAAGCCGTCGATCACGTTGTGGCGGATGCTCGCGTAAGCGCCGTCGACGCCGATTCCGAACCGCACGTTGCGCAGTGTGTTGTCGTGCACGCTGATGCGCGCGGCGCCGACCTCGATGCCACTGGATGCGAGATTCACCCATTCGTTCGCGCCCCACGAAGACGCATCGTCGACGCTGAAAAGATCGCTGGCGGAAAATTCGATGTCCCAGGCCGGTCCAAAGTAGTTGTGGTCGCTGATGTCGACCATCGTGATCTGCTCGTTCGTCGCCGCGTACGAAGGGCTGATCGAAAGTCCGCGCACGTTCCAGTTTTGCGCCGCCTGCACAGTCACGCTGCGCACGTGCGGAGATTGCCCGGACTCGGCCGCCACCGTGATGGCCGCGGTGTTGTACGCGTGCTCGATGACGAGATCGCCGTGATAACCGCTGCGAAGCCACAGCGTGTCGCCCGCGCGCACGGGCGCGCCGGCATTCACGACGACGAGCTGCATGCCGGGTGCGTACGGATACGAAGGCCAGTCCTGCGTTTCGATGAGGCCTGCGTCAAACACGGCCTGCAGCGAATGCCACGGATTGCTGGCGCTGCCATCGCCGCTGTCGCTGCCGTTGACGGGATCGATGTAGAAATCGTTGGCGTGCGCGCCGACGGTCGCGACGATCAGGAATGCGAGAAAGATCCGGTGCCGGGCGTTCATCGTGCGAATCCAGCAGGCGAGCGACGTGTGCATCGCGACCCGCACATCTCAGCACATGCAGCCGGTTTGCCGCAGTGACGCAGGTCGCGCTAGTGCCTCGCGCCGGGCGACGTATCGAACCCGTCGGTGAAAATAATGTCACCGGGGCCGAGATCGAGCGTGTAGACCGCGCCATTGAATGAAGAATCGTAGCCCGCGCACCAGACGCGCGATCCCGTGTGCGCACATGCGTCCATCTCGTTGCCGGCGCTGTCGAGATCGAGCGTCCATGTCTGGCCGCCGTCGTTGCTGAAATAGAGACCGCCCGCGGCGGAATAGATATTCCCGCCCGCGGCCCAGCCCATTTGCGGCGTGACGAACAGGATCTCGCGGATCGGCCATGGGCTATCGAGCGTGCGGTCGCTCCAGGTGGTTCCTCCGTCGGTCGTGCGATGCACCCAGCCGGCGATATCCGGAGATATCTCGCCGCCGCCGACCCAGCCGGACATTTCGTCCGCGAAGAAAACCGGGCCATCGAACACCGAGTCGACCGGTGGTGTGCAGGTCCAACCTGCGCCGCCGTCGACGCTGTCGCAATACGAGATGCCCGACGCACGTGCGTGTCCGCTCGACAGCAGGCTGAATTGATTGCCGAACCAGCCGCCGTTCGGATCAACGACGAGCGGCGTCCAATCGAGCGCCGTCGCTCCGCCGTCCGTCGTGTAATGCGCGGCATTCGGAGCATCGAGATCAAGTTGATCCATGACGAGGCCGTTCGCCGCATCGGAAAACCGCACGCGCGTCGACCA